>CAKVMU010000070.1 GCA_934773085.1 uncultured Candidatus Melainabacteria bacterium | reverse complement strand
TATATATATATATATATCATACTACGTAGGTCGGGCGAGGTCGCAAGGTGTTTGGAGTTGGAAAACAAAAGTCGTTGGAAGAACGTAATTATAAAACCATTTGTAAGTTAATAGAGGACGTATATGAATATTTTAAGCTATTTCAAAGCGGTAAACGCACAAAGACAAATTAATAAATTGGCACGAAAATACAAAAATAAAAAAGTTGTAATTTACGGTGCCGGAGAATACTTTCAAATCCTCAAGAATAATTTTGATTTATCCAAGTTAAATGTTGTGGGGATTGCGGATAAAAAGTTTGAAAATTCGAAAGCTTCTAATCCAACACCATATTTGGCTCTTGCTCCGGAGGAACTAAAGGATTTTGACTTTGATGTAATATTGGTAGCTCTTTATGACGATACAAGCCTATGTGATTATTTGGAATACCAACTGCTAATAAATACCAAAAATGAGGGAAAACCGGTACGTTCTATTGTTGAACCAACTATTTTATACACTATTAAAGTTTTATTAGGTAAATAATGGAAAAATCACTTTTAATAAAAAGAATAAAAAACAAATTTATATCAAAAGAAGAAAAGTTTAAAGATTACTATAAAAAGAGTTATCATACTTATCAATTCTTAAAAGATATTGCTGATCCAAAATTTCTCAAACCTTGCAAAGGAGAATTGAGAGAGTATCAGTTGAGTTTGCTAAGTTTTGCAAAAAATTGGTTTGATGAGTTTGAAAAGCTGGGAGTAAAATATTTTTTAATCAGCGGGAATCTCCTTGGCGCATATAGAAATCACGGTTTTATACCATGGGATGACGATATAGATGTCGGGATGCTCCGAGAAGATTTTGACAATCTGATAGAGTACTTGCAGAAAAACTGTCAGCAAGTTGATGTCAGCGAAATTTCTTATTCAAAAAGAAACAGAAGTTTTGTAATAAATGAATTTATTACAAAACACCCTAACCAGATGTCATTTGCTATTTTCCCAACTCATCTGCAAATTTTGCAAGGTGATAATATGAAAAATCTTATGACATTGGATATTCACCCGTATGATTTTTATGCGGATGATTATACTGATGAAGAAATAAAAAATGATATAAATTTAATTAAGCGCCAGAAAAGCAAAATAGATAATTTCGGCGAACTTAATGAATATCTTAAAAACTTGAGATTGAGTAATAAACGAATAGGTGTAAAATCTAATAAAATTTATTACGGATATGACAATTATGATATCACCTTCTTACAATTTACGGATTGGTACAATGTGGATGATATTTTGCCTTGCAAGAAGGTTGATTATGAAAATACGCAATGCTGTATTCCAAACAGACCGGAAAAATCTTTATTAATTAATTATGGCAAAGACTATATGTTTATGCCAAAAGAAATTACGTTTAATTCTCATATTGATTACAGAGAAACATGCGAAGTTGTTAAGTATAGCCTTGATAAACAGGTTTTGCTTAAGAAATTAGAGCGAAAATTCAGAATTTCTAAAGAAAATAAATATAAAGAATTATACAAAAAAACTAAACCGTTAGCAGACTTAATGCTTGATATTGTTGATATAAAAACAGTAAAACCTTGTCAAGAAAAATATCTTAGAAATTTCCAACTGGATTGTGTTGAATTCGCAAAGAAAATGACAGATTTTTTTGACGCTCACAATTTGGAGTATTTTATAACTTCCGGAACGCTAATCGGAGTCGTAAGACACGGTGGTTTTGTCCCTTGGGATGATGATTTTGATGTCGGAATGATGCGTAAGGATTATGAGAAATTAAAATTAATATTAAAAGACAATTTTAAAACTATTGATATATCCAAAATTTCTGTTTCAAAGGGTAATTCAATTCAAGTTATTAATTCAGCTTTAAAAAACAGCAATGGCGAAATTTTGTTTTATGCCGGTCCCAAGTATATTCAAATCTATCAGGGTAAAAGCTTTAAAAATTGCAGATTGATAGAAGTTTTTCCGCATGAGTATTATGTGGATAGCTACACTTTAGCTGAGCATAAAAAATACATGTCAAAAATTAAAAACAAACTTAACACAATTGATTCTTGGCAAGATATGACGGATTTTTTAAATTCTGAAATTAAAAATAACAAAAATGTTGCCGAAAAAAGTAGTTTTGTATACTACGGTGTTGACAGTTTGGGAAGCTATATTGTTAACCCAACAGGACCAATGAGCCAAGATATGATATTTCCACGTAAAAAGGTGAAATTCGAAGGTTACGAATTTTGGGCGCCAAATGACCCTGACGGATATATTAAGGTTCAATATCCGGACTATTGGAATTTCCCTAAGAATTTTTCAATAGCACCATTATTAAAAATAAAAACGAAACAAAAATCTTAAGAGTTTGCGTCTTAATCTTTTTATAATCATGTGTTTGATATTTTTTTCATCACTAGTATTTTTGTTATGCTTGTTGATAACATGACCGTATGGGTCAAATTCCCATCGAATATTGCGTTTGATAACTTTAGCCGGATTCCCTGCAATAATACAACCTTCTTCTTCAAATTTTTTGTTCACCATAGAACAAGCCCCAACAACGCAATTTGAAGGGATTTGTGCCCCTTTGATTATAGTCGTTCTTTGCGCTATCCAAACATCATCACCTATAATAATATCTTCAGGTTCGTTGTACGGTAATTTTTCACCAATATTATAAATAGAATGACCGTCAGAGGTTCTGATTGTAAGTTCTCTACCAAATTGCGCTCTTTTCCCGATAACAAGTTTATGTGGTTTAAATCTTTCATTGTTATTTACAATTATTTCGATGTTTGGGTGATTGAGCCAAATACCTTCATCTATAAAACATCGTCCCCAACTGCTAACATAAATACTAGCTTGGTTTACTTTTATTGGGGTTTTCTTGAATATGCAAACAGCATTTTCTCCAACTAATTTTATATTTGTATTTTTGAATGATATTGGCAATTCTATTTCTAAATAATTGTTGTCACCTTCAATTGAGACATTCAAGCCATCTAACTTTCTTCTTAGCCTCTTCTTTTTGCCATTAAATGTAATGAATATTTTGTTATTCTTACCCTTCATTTTGTAAGGGAATAAATTATTTATAATGTTGAATACTCTTTTTAGCATTGTTTGCAATCTCTTTGTAATCTATATTGTAGCATGGATTAGGGTGATATTGTTTAATCTTTTGAATAGTTAATATGCTTTAATAAATCTGCAGTAATAATCTTAGCCGAATTAGGATAGTTTAATTCAGCTAAAAGAGCTAATCTATCCTTCTTTTTAGGGTCTTTTTTGTTGATTAAAATCTCTTCAAAAAGTTCTTTCATTTCATCCAAATTATGAGCATTGTAATAGGTTTTGCAAATCTTTTGGACGTTTTCGTTCCCTTTAAAGTGCTCAGATACAAGATGAATACAAGGGCGTTTTGTAAAGAGGTATTCGGTCAAAAAAGAACCGCAATCTGTAATCAAAGCAAAAGATTGCTGGAATAGCTCCATATAATCGCCATCTTCACAAACAAGACCTATTTTTCCCCAGCGTTCGTAATATTCATCAACCTTTTCTTTTGTCATATAACCGGACATAAAAAGAAATTTATACAGGCACGGATGCGGTTTGAAAACCCAATTTATTTCAGGATGTTTTTCTGCAAAATCCAGTATTTCATAGCCGTTCCAGTCAAAAGTCGAATATCTTAGATTGTCCCCGCAAACAGTCCAATGAGGTGCGTAAATCACATATCGTTCTTCCGACATTGTCTTATGATTCAAATAAAAATCTAGTTGAGGGTGCCCCGCAACAACCAGTTTTTCGCCTTTATCGTACATGTTTGGCGCATAGTTTTTTCTTATAATTTCGTCAGGAACATAATAGCGATAAATATAACGATGGAATCTCAAATCATACTCAATAGGGTTATCAATGTCAGAAATATAGTATGGCACGTAACACGTAAGAGCGAAGTTTGAGCATACAACAGGACCTTGAGTCGTCTCTACATACCAAGGATGCTGGTAAATTATTACGTCAGGTCTAGGAGTGATTTCCTTGAACGGAATAAATTTGTCCTTTTTTGTGTCGTAGGCATACTGAACGTTCATACCTTTTGATTCGAAAAACTCATAAGTCTTTTTTACATCATCAATTGTTTGATAATTGAAATTGTTTTTAGGAGCATTGCATTTTGTAACAAGGATATAAGGTGTGAACCTTTTATCTTCAGCCATTAAATCGTAAACACTTTGGCATTTCCATTTTGCAGAATCATAAACATAAAAAGCAACATTCAGATGCTCTTTATGTTTTAATTTAGCTTTAACCTTTTTTACGTTTTTTCTAATATAATCAAGGTTTTGTTCAACTTTTTTGTTATAAAAAAAGTCTTTCCAAAATCCTAATAGAGAGCCAAGTTTTTCGTAATCAATATACATAGAATTATTATAATATCCTATCGGGTATATTGCAAAATATTGTAACTTTTGTTTCTCCTAGGAGATGAAATAGAAAAATTAACGTCCGGTCGCAGAATGCGACCGGACGTTAATGCAGAGAACATACAATTTGAACCCGAAAAGAAAGTTTTTATTCATTTTTTATTCTAAGTCAAGTATTACTCTCAATCCCGATAATATCAAGTTTTGCTTAGAATTGAATTGATTTAAAATGTTTTTATTTAGGACAAGCTCTGTAATAACCACTTACTTTCGTTCCATCTGAGCGAGTATATTCTTTGACATAAATAAGCTCACCAATTCGTGTACGTTTATCAACCTCTGCTTTTGTTGGCATAGGTTTCTTATCAATCCACTGATCCATGTATAAATCATATAACGGACTATTTTTATCTAATTCCGAAGGAGTAATTTCTCCGTCATATAATACTCGATTATTTATATCAAAGACACTGTCGTCATAGTCAAAATATTCAATTCCGGTTTTGAACAATGGAGTGTCAGTATTATCAAATTCTTCTTTTTTATATTCCACACCCTTTGAAAGATCTCCGTAGTTTTCAATATAGTGAGGGTCGATATTTTTTCTTAGTTTATATCCTTTTCCCAAAGAACCTCCTTTTCCATTTGTTTCCAAAATAATTGTCTTACCAATTTGGCTATCTATATTCATAACAAATATTCCATCCTGTGCGTTTCCATAGTTAGTAATATTATTGGTATAATTTTTTTCTAAACCGATAACATTTTTAACTCCATAGGCACCGAAGGTTACCGTTTCTCCCCCATATTTAGTTCCCAATATTGTACTGATGCTTCCACCAAGCGAATGTCCTGTTGTTATAATATTTTCTTTCCCATATTGCTGAATAAGTTGTTTATATGTTTTTTCTGCTGTTTGAGCTTGTTCAGGAAGGTGTAACCAACTCATTTGAGCATCAGACTTAACATCTTTACCCAGTTCTTTGATTCCTTTATTAGTATCAGTTCCTCTAATGGCAAAAATAGCTTTTCCATTTTTTTCGTAAACTTCTGCATAGAAGCCATTGCTATCTTGTATAGATTTTTTATATTGCCACCCATTAATACTTTTAGGCTTTTTTTCTTGGTATACAGCCCAAGATAGTTTTTTGCAATCTTCGTGCAATTTATAATTTGTCATAATTTCTCCTTTTATTTTGTTGTACAATCTACATATGAATTTTTTTAAAAAGATAGATGCATTTAATCAATATATTAGTTTTCATATTTTCGGATGCAATGGTTTTTTATGCTTTGCGATAGTTTTATATCTTAATAGCGAATACCACCGCCTACTACGCACTACATATGTATCTTGGGGAGATGCTTTTTTCTGGTTAGCATATTGTGCATCCGCCCTTGCTCTGTCTATATTTATAATTGCATTTATTATTTTTCTTTTTGAAAGAGCTTTTAATTTCAAAATCAAAAATAAATTTTTATTAGAAAATAAGACTTTAAAACTTTTCCGTTACATCGGTTCTATTTTTTCACTAATATATCTCAGTTTAATATTTGCTCTTCTTTTTTATGTAATTTTTCTTTGATTTGCGATATTTTTTACCTCCTTCCAAACACAACTTATGCCTTGAACTTTGCAGTTCAAAGAAATTTTAATTAGTAATAGTTTACGTACAATTCAAAGTAAATGCATTTGTTTGAATTAATGTATCCATTATACAAATTTTTAAATTTTTATCAGTATTTGTAACTAAAATTTTACATCTAAACCCAAGATTCAATCGTACTCGCTCTTTACACCGTTCTATGCCGATAAACCCCTGATGCAATAAGGATTTCGACTGGGTAAAAATGCTAAAAATAAAAACGGATAAGACAAAAGTCTATCCGTTTTTATACAGAGGGGATGGGATTCGAACCCACGGTGGAATTGCTCCCACACAACCTTTCCAAGATTGCACCTTAAACCTCTCGGACACCCCTCTATGGGTCTATTGGTTTATTAATCATATTATACTTGAACAATTTCTTATTGCAAATTCTAACTTTATCCTCTATTTGGATGATTCAATATTTAACCAGTATGTTATTCTTGTATGTGTCATGAAGTCACAGAGATTAGAAAGGAATAGTATGGCGAAAATTATTAAAGTAGGTTCGCAAAACCTTACCCCAAAAATTGCTAATCCATTCAAGACATCTAGAAATTCAACTACAAACCCGTTCAAATATTCAAACTTTGAGGGGAATACGCTACAGTTTGCAGATGTTTTTGAAGGATTTGAACCAAAACACACTAATAAATTGAAAATGATTGCTTCTTCTGTTGCAGGTAGCATGAATAAAATGAGAAGCAGTATCGCTGAGCCTATTATTAATTTTGTAAACAGAGTTAGAAGCAGTGTTTCAAACGCTTGGGAATATGCAAAGAACACAAATGTTTCTGACCTCGCCGGAATTAAAAATATTACAGAAGCTGTAAACGGTCTTGGTAATAATATTTCAAATCGTATGTCAGCTTTGAACGAAAATGTTTCAGCCCTTGGAAAAGGTATTTCTTCTAAAATGGGATTCTTGAATAGGGATGTTATGGATTTAGGAAAAGAAATGGCTGCAAAATGGTCTGCTCTTGTTAAGCAACATTCACACCATATTGATCCGGAAACAACTTCTGTTGCAGAAATTGAACAAATGTGGAAAGATGAAATCGCTCTTCTCGGAGGTGCTGCATAATGAATAAAAATGTTGTAGAGATTATTGATGCATTAGCTGCTCATAAAGACAGCGATTCTATCAGAGTTCTTGAAGAATTGGGAACAAATTCTCCTGATAACGAAGTTAGAGAATATACTTCACGTGCATTAGTAAGAAAAAATCTTCACGACTCATTGAAAGTTGTTATTATTAATCAAGGTAAAGGTATTAATGACCTTTCTCCGGCTGTTGCAATGAGTACGATTAACGAAATTCTTTCTCTAAAGGATAAATCAGAAGTGATAAGAATCTTAGAGGATACAATTAATATGCACTCTGATGAAACTGTTAAAGAAAATGCTCGTTCAGTAAAATCACTTTTAGCATTAAGCTAAGATAAATTTATAAATAAAAAAGAGGATGATTATTTAGGTCATCCTCTTTTTTTGTTATTTATTTCCCTAACAGGAAGTTAAATCCAAGTTGGAATCCGGCGCCTGTTCTTCCTGCATTTCTCAGAACGGCTTGCATATAACCGGATGCCCTATCCGTAAATTTCTTTGTGAATCCTATTCCGTATTGGATGTAACCACGTTCCATTTCCATTTGCGGAAGTTCAACATTTCCGGCACGTCCGGTAACTGCTCCGTTTACGTTATACATATATTGCAAAGTTAAATAAGTTGAGAACGTTTCCTTTTCCCATATCAAGTTAACTCCCGGAGCAACATTTACACCGTGAAGCATTCCTGCCATCATGCCCATTTGTCCGAATGTTGAGTGCCAGTTTTGTTG
>CAKVMU010000069.1 GCA_934773085.1 uncultured Candidatus Melainabacteria bacterium | reverse complement strand
GTAGGGAACACTAGAAGTTTAGATATAATTCTGTAGATTCTACCTATGTGTTCCGTCCAATTAGCTACGTGCGTAGCCATCGAAGCTTACTTCCGATTTGTAGTTCGTTCAGAAGGAACACTAGAAGTTTTGATACAATTCTGTAGATTCTACTTATGTGTTCCGTCCAAAAGTCTACGTGCGTAGCACTACTTCTTACCAGCTTTACCGGCTTTACGTCTGATGTGTTCGCCTTCGTACTTAACACCTTTTCCTTTGTAAACTTCAGGTGGACGTTTGCTTCTGATGAAAGCTGCGACATCGCCGACTGCTTGTTTGTTAGAACCTTGAACGGTGATTTTAGTGTTAGCTTCAACGCTCAATTTAATACCTTCCGGCGGAACGATGATAACCGGATGAGAGTAACCAAGAGCCATGTTAAGGTTAGAACCTTCCATAGCGGCACGGTAACCAACACCAACGATTTCAAGTTTCTTTTCGAATCCGTCGTGAACACCTTTTACAGCGTTAGCGATAAGAGTTCTGAACAAACCGTGAAGAGCGTTAGTTTTTCTGTCATCAGAGTTTGGTTCAACAACGATGTGATTGTCTGCAACAGAAACTTTAACTTCACTTCTGAATGGAACTGCTTCAGTACCTTTAGGTCCTTTAACAGTTATAACGTTACCATCGATTTTTACTTCAACACCTGAAGGAATTTCGATAGGTTTTTTACCAATACGTGACATATTATTTTCTCCTTTTAAATTTTTTGTACAGGCTTTTCTGTCAATTGCACCTGTTTAGTGTGAAACAACTAATATTAAATATTAGTAAACGTAGCATAAAACTTCGCCGCCGAGATTTTCTTTTCTAGCTTTACGGTCAGTCAAAAGTCCTTTGCTTGTAGAAACGATTGCAATACCCAAACCGCCCAAAACTTGAGGAAGGTTTTTAGCTTTGCAGTAGTTTCTCAAACCAGGTTTAGAAACTCTTTTCAAGTTAGTGATAACCGGTTTGTTGTTTTCGTCATACTTAAGCTCGATTGAAAGATACTTAAAGTGTCCTTCAGCTCTTTCTGAGTAGTCATTGATAAAACCTTCTGATTTCAAAAGTTTAGCCAAAGCAACTTTCAATTTAGAAGAAGGCATTTCAACTGATGGGTGAGAAACGACATTAGCGTTTCTGATTCTTGTTAGCATATCTGCTATCGGATCTGTATTCATAATTTAATCCTTTATGGGTTGCGGTAATACACCGTCAGCCTTGTGCTGAACGATATTTACCAAGTACTCGTCGCTTGCTAAATTAATTTGTGCTCATAAAAAGCGTCTTTTAGTAGTCCGACAAGGATAAATATAGCACGGACATATTCTAAACACAAGGAGAGTGTTAAGATTATGTAACAAAATTGTTTTAGGCGAAAAACTTATCCTTCACTTTTGAGCAGAAGTATCGTGTTTGTGAGTTCTTCTTTTAGGTATTCGAGTTGGTTGTTAATATTTTCCGGATTATAAATTGAACCTGTTGTTTGGTAAGCCAAATAGCGTTGGTAAGTTAGGGCTTCTTTTCTGAGTGTTGCTATGGATTTGACATACCCGTTGATTTCCATTAGTTTTCTGAAAGATTCGTAATAGCTTTCAGGTTGACCGTAGTATTTTTCAGAAAGATGGTCTAAGTTCATTGACAGTACGTTTGCTCTTGTTACGAAAAGTTGCACTGAACCGTTTTCTTCAATGCAGTCCACAAGTTTTTCCATCAGAGGAATTATCTCGTTTGCATCTACAACGTATGCTGAAGTTCTGTCTTTTTTCTGGATAATATCTATGAAAGCCGGATTATCTTTCGGAACCGGTTTTAAATCAGACGGGTCATTGAATCCGTTTTGAGATTCAAATAAAGGTGTTGTTATGCGATTTTCTTTTTTTTGAAATTTAGTTGTTAAATCAGGCAGAGTTCCGGCATACCCCTTACCTTCAAGTTCTGCTTCAAGAGCTTTGTCTTTTCTGTTCCAAAAAGCTGCTTGAGAAGGAAGTATTATGCAGAAAGCTAATAAACATAACAAGAATTTTTTCATATGTATATTATAACTATTAAATAGAATTTGTCATCGTTGTAATTGAAAAGTTGAGAAGAGGAATTATTTTAACGTTTGTAAAGCAGCCTCTTGATTTTTCACCTTGATTCGATATAATGAGTTTGTTATGATAAATATTTGTTCAAAATTAAATAATCAGTGGTGGCGCAGTTAATCTGACTGCCTTTATTTTACTGTTTATTTAATTTTATAAAAGGCGGTCCGGAGCCCAAGAGGCTTTGCCTGCCATCTTTTGTTTGAATGTTGATGTTCTAAGCAAAGCTTCTTAAAAAAGGAATTAGAAGTAAATAGGATTAGAAAAATGACATCAAACAACAGTAATATGATAAATTCACTCCCAAGGGCAATAAGACCTGCTGCAAAATTTGTACGCCACCAAGAGCAAGCAGCTGGACTTTCGACTTCAAGATTTGTGCAGGATGTAACGACTTGCCTTATTCCGAAAGCTGTTTTTTCAAGAAGCAAAGCTGATTTAGCAGAAAATTGTTTTTTGGAAATGTCAGAAGAAACTTTGATATATTTTGTGCCGGCTATTTTGGGCGAAAAGGTTGCAAGAAAGCTTTTTTCGCAAGGTTTGAATGATAAGTTGAAAAAAGATGTTGCGACGACAGGAGTTGAACTTCTTAAAAAAGGAAACCACGCAAAAAATAAAGAGTTACTTCCGGTGAAAGCGGCGATATCACTTGCAGCTATGGCGATACCTTTAACAGAGTTTTCGTTGAATTATATTAAAAATCTTATGACTTTGAAAATTTTTAAGAAGAGTGATTTTAAAAATATTGCATCGTTGGAGAAAAAGGGTGAAGACAAAGAACACCAACAAAAAGTTGCGAAGAGTGCAAAAAAACATATAGGGATTGCTGCATCTGTTTATGCAGGATGTTTAGGTTTAGCAACTTTATTAGCAACGAAGGGTAAAAATAGTAAAGCTCTTCAAAAAATTTCTAAATTTGTTGTTGCCCCAGGAGACGGTATGTTTAAGAACAAGACTAAGGCAAAAAACTTTTTTAACAAATATTTTTCAATGGATTTTAATAACCAAAACGGAAGATTAGTTTTGAGTAAGGGACAATTAACAAACTGTGTTTTAATCGGCGGATTAGGATATTTTGGAGCATCTTCTGACAGAGGTAAAGAGAATTTAAAAGAGACTGCAACAAGGTTTCCGATAGTTGCAACATACGTAATAACCGGCAGTGAGTTGGTTGAAAAAGGTTTTAAAAAACTTTTATACAAAAAAGGAAAATGCAAGGATTTGATAGATAAAAATCTTTCTGTGCCAAAGTTTGATGATTTGGAAGGAATTGCGAAAAAATTAGCGAAGGAAAAAGGGTCAACTTTTGAAAAAGAATACTTATCACTGGTGAAACAAAAAGTCGGTATATTCGGAGTCCCTTATCTGTTTGCGATTGGCGTAATGGGTTTCTTTGTAGCCGGCATGACAACATATTCAACGAAAATGCGCTATAAGAATGCGCAAAAACAAAAAACTGTTGCTGATATGATTGGCAATAAGTAATGTTTTGATTGAAATTTGTTTTTCGTGGTAATATGTTGCTATGGATTTATTTACGCAGCTTGAGGAGTCAAATAAACAGGTACCGTTGGCGGAGATAATGCGTCCGAAGACATTGGATGATTTTCTTGGTCAATCAAATGTTGTTGCACCGAATTCTCCGTTGTTGAATTTATTAAAGACTCAACGTTTGTTCTCTTTGATTTTATGGGGGACTCCGGGGTGTGGGAAAACGACTCTTGCAAGATTGATTGCGACTAAAGTTAATGCGCAATTTATCGAACTTTCGGCTGTTTCGTCAGGGATTAAGGAAATCAAAGAAACGGTTGAAAAATCGAGAGAGGCGCTCAGAGCCGGTCAGAAAACGATTCTGTTCATAGATGAAATTCATAGATACTCAAAAACTCAACAGGATGCACTTTTACCTCATATAGAGAATGGAACAATCTTTTTAATTGGTTCAACAACAGAAAATCCGTCTTTTCAGGTTGTACCGGCATTACTTTCAAGAGTTCAGGTTATAAGACTCAATCCGATTAATGACATAAGTATGGCTAAAATTATTAATCGAGGTTTTGAATATCTTGAAAAAACGTACCAACCGATTCAGTATGAAGATGATGTAATCAAGTTCATTGTGAATAACGCAAGAGGAGATGCAAGAACAGCTTTAAATCTTGTGGAGAATTCGTATTTTGCAAGTAATTTTACAAAAGATTCAAGATTTTTGACAGTAGAGATTTTGGAAAGCATAACTCAGAAGAGGAATACGAGATATTCTATTCAAGAACATTATGACTGTGCTTCAGCTTTTCAAAAGAGTTTGCGAGGTTCAGATGCAGATGCTGCAATTTATTATCTTGCAAAGATGATAGAAGCGGGTGAAGATCCGAGATTTATTGCAAGGAGACTTATTGTTTGCGCAGCGGAAGATGTCGGTTTGGCTGATCCAAACGCTATGAATATTGCAATAAATGCTTACAGGGCAGTTGAGATAATTGGGCTTCCGGAAGGCAGAATACCTCTTGCAAATGCTGTTGCGTATGTCGCAAGAGCTCCGAAGTCAAATAAGGTATATATGGCAATTGACAGCGCATTGGCTGATATAGAATCCGGAAATGATTTTCCACCTCCAATGCATTTAAGGGATACGCATTACAAAGATGCCAAGAAGTACGGTTTTGGAGATGGGTATATTTATTCACACGATGCACCGAATGCGTACCAACAATTTTTACCGGATGAGCTTGTCGGCAAAAAATATTTGGAAGACTAAGTTGTCCAGTCAATCGGTGTATTTTTAAGAATTTCAGCACATTTAAGAAAATGGTCTGAAGTCATAAATCCTCTGTTTGCTGATAGAGGTGACGGATGCGTTGTGTCAAGAACATAAATATTCTTTTTGCCTTCAAAGACCTCTCCGGATTTTTGAGCGTGCGCTCCCCAACGAAAAACAACAAGAGTTTTTCCTCTGTTTATAAGCACTTGGTAGATGTTATCAATAACAGGTTTCCAAAGCAGCGTATGCTCTTTTAACACTTTAGGAGCTTTGTCTTCAAAAGTTAAAGATGTGTTCAGAAGTAGTACGCCCTGTTTAGTCCAATTTGTAAGGGTGTTGGAGCTATGCTTTGTGTTTGGAAAATCTATTTCAAGTTTTTTGAAGATGTTTCTCAAAGAGGCCGGTGTTTTGGTTGACAGACTGGAAAAAGCAAGCCCGTGAGCGTGTTCAGAACTCGGATAAGGGTCTTGTCCGATAATGAGAACTTTCACATTATCTAAGCTTGTTGATTTGATTGCATTCAGAACATCTTCCTGTGAGGGCAAAATCTCTTTTGTTTGCCTTTTTTTTGCAATAACAGCAAGGACTTGGTTGATTAAATCAATATCAAGTCCGCCTTTTATCCAGCTTTCATCAATTCCAAGAGAGTTCATTAAACTCCTCTTGAGCTTTTTACCAGCGCTCTGTCAAAAAGTTGCTTGTAGTAATCCATATTGATATTAAGGTTTTCGCCGATTTCAAAAAGCATTGTAACGAGTTCTCTGTCAGCGGCGCAGGTCATTGATTGAATCAATTCATCAATGTTTGCAACAATTTTTGTAAAGAAATAGTTTTGCGCTTCTGCAATATCAACACTGAGTTCTAGTTTTCCGATGCAGTCGAGCAGTTCAAGAGTTGCATCCACTTGCTGAATATCAAGAGCGTATGCCAATCTGCCAACATTTTGCGCAATTTTTCTGCTGAAAATTCGAGCTGTTGGAGTTTTGTCGATATCAATACCGATTCTCTTGGCTTCAAATATAATATCTGACCCTTGTTGAAGGATGTCTGTTGTTAAGAAGCCTTTTGAATCCACAAATAATTCGTTAAATTGTTTTGTAAGCACATATTGAGCTGCAATTTTGAACTCATTCGGAATTTCAAGCCCAAGACTTTGCATTTGATAAATTGAACCTTTTCCCTCGTTATACATTGATTCATAAGTGTTTGCAAAGTTTTGAAGTTTGCCCTTGAGCATAGTTTGAAGGATTTTTCTTCTTTCTTCGATAAATATATCCTTAAGGGTGAAATATTCTGAACCAAAGTAGCAGTCTATAGCACGGATGATTTCTGTAAGAGGAGATACAAGATAAGTTCTGATTAATTCTTTTCTTGTTTCCATAAAGTTGTCAGAGTATTCTTTGATTGCGCAATGGAAGTCTCCACCGGAGAATTGCAGTAGAGCAAATACAAGATTAGATTTTTCCAATGTCACCTTAGACTGAACCTCTATGTGTCCGATGACCAGTTGTGAGTTCCCCTTTACGACTCGTTTGTAGGACTGTTTTTTGATTTTATAGCAATAAACACTTTCTTCGTCTTCAATTTCTGAATAGAGAGATGAAATTGCCCAGAGGCTCACGATTTGTTTAGGTGTAACAACTGAAGGTTTTACGAATCTTTCGTAAACATCTTTTCCTGTACCGAATTCAGGCAAATTGCTTTTAGCCTCAGACAAAATTTCAAGGAATTTTTGTTCCAAATCTTTTTTGATGAATGTTTTTGCAAGTTGCATAACTCTTGCAGCGTATTTCATTATTTGTACGGTTTCGATGCCGGATATTTCGGAGAAGAACCAACCGCAGCTTGTGTACATAAGCATTGCCTGTCTTTGAATTTCCATAAGTTCCATTGCGGCAACTCTTTGAGCATCGTCTAATTCCGGAATAAAGAATTCTTCTTGGAACGCTTTGACGCTTGTATCGCTTCTGTCCAGAATTACGCTGATATAGTTATTTCTTGCTTCTTCCGGATTGATGTAATATTTTTTACCGTATTTTTTGAAGATGGAGATTGTCTCATCTCTCAAATAGTCAAGCGCATCTCTGAGCGGGCGGCGCCACTTTTGGTTCCATCCCGGATGTCCGCCGGTTGAGCAACCACAGTCTTCGCACCAACGACCCACGCCGTGGAAACAGCTCCAAGAAGAAACAGGTTTGATTTCTACTTCCCAGTCGCTTCTGTATTTATCAAGATATTCACCATAGTTAGTAACGATGAATCCAGCATCCTTAACTTTTAATTTCATTGCATAAGCAAGAGCCATGTCGCCAAATTTTGTATGGTGACCGTAGCTTTCGCCATCGGTTGCGATGTTCACTAATTGTGGGTAATTTCTCAGAGTTGAAATCCCATCTTTTAATCGGCTTACAAACTTGTTTCCGTCTTTCAACAGTTCGTCAAAAGCTACTGATTTTGAAATCGCACCATCATAGAAGAATAAATCTATGTATTTGTTTGGTGCAGATTTTATGTAGTATCTGTATGAACGTGCAGGGTCAATATTGCCCCAGCTTACATCTTGCCAGTTAGTTTCACCTTTTTTTCTGATTTTTTGTGCTTGATAAGGTGAAAGAACTGTAAATTTGATACCGTTTTCGACTAAAACGCGAAGTGTTTCATCATCAACAGCTGTTTCAGCTAGCCAAATTCCTTCCGGAGCTCTGCCAAAACGGTATTCAAAGTCTTTTATGCCCCATTTTACTTGAGTTTGCTTATCTCTTTCGTTAGCTAAAGGCATAATCATATGGTTATAAACTTGTGCAATCGCATTGCCGTGACCGCCGTGCATTTTTCTACTGTTAATGTCGGCTTTGATAATTCTTTCGTAGGCAAGCGGAGCAAATTCTTCCATCCAAGAAAGAAGTGTTGGACCAAAGTTGTAGCTCATGTATTCATAGTTGTTGACTACGTTCAAAATCTGGTTCTTTGAATCAACAATTTTTGATACGGAGTTTGGATTATAACACTCTGCATTGATTCTTTCATTCCAGTCATGGTAAGGATGTGCGCTATCTTGTTGTTCAATAGCTTCCAACCAAGGATTTTCCCTCGGCGGTTGGTAAAAGTGTCCGTGTACGGTCAGAAAAACCTTACATTTATCCTTTTCAAGATTATCCATATGTTTTATTTAACTC
>CAKVMU010000068.1 GCA_934773085.1 uncultured Candidatus Melainabacteria bacterium | reverse complement strand
GAGTTTAATATGGATGATTATAAAATTATTATAACAGTCTCAGGCTCAGATAAAGTCGGCATTGTATCATGCATTTCAACCGTACTTGCGAAACACAAAGTCAACATCGAGGACATTAAACAAACTCTTATGCAAGGACATTTTGTTATGTTTATGTTGTGCGATATAAAAAATGCAACTGTTAATTTTAAAGAACTTAAAAACGTCTTAATTGAAGAAGGCAACAAACTTGAAGTAGAAATCTGGGTTCAAAAAAAGGGCATTTTTGAAAAAATGCATACTGTTTAGAATGGATGAATTAGAAAACCTTTTGGGCAGAGTGAATAAAAAACTTAAACTCTTGACCCTAATCGAAAAAGCTAAAAGCGAATATAATGAAAACAATTATTCCGGTTGTGTTGATTCTTGCGAAAAGATTTTAAAAACAGACCCGAATAATGCCGTCGCATTGCGTGGTTTGGGTTGTGCTATGCAATCACAAGGAAACCACGAAAAAGCCTTGGAATACTATAATTTAGCGCTTAAGACTTCTGAACATAAAGAAATTGAATACACGCTTATCGGTACAATTTACTATTTGGAAGACAATCTGGAAGAAGCAATAGAAAACTACAACAAAGCAATTGATATTAATGACGGCTATGACTCCGCTTATGAGGGCAGAAATCAAGCCATGCTGGAAAACCACCTTAAAATTATTGACCTGCAAGACCAACTCGATAAATTACTGCGCAAATAGTGTTGTAGGGGGGGGGTAAATGGGGGTAAATGTATTTGACTGGTTGTTCGGGGCTACAGGTTTGGCGATTATTAGTTGAAGATTTACCGCATCGCCAATTGACAATCCGACAAGAACCCGACTTTTAAAAAAATGTTTATAAATTTAAAACAATAAAAATTACCTTTTGAGAATAACTTTTCTGCAATACAACTATGTTTTCATCTCGTTTAACATAATTATGGCAAATATTGCCCTAATAAAGGAGGATATATGCAGATTAAAATATTACTCGTAGAAGACCAAAAACTTATGCGAATAGGAATAAAATCATTATTTTGCGACTACCCCGAACTCGAAATTGCCGGAGAAGCTGTCAACGGCAGAGAGGCTATTGAAAAAAGCAAACTGATGAAACCGGATATCGTTCTGATGGATTTGGGATTACCGGACATTTCCGGAATTGAAGCAACTAAACAAATTTTGGAACATAACAACAATATCAGAGTCATAATTCTTACTTCCCATACAAATGAAGAGGAAGTCACTGCTGCATTACAAGCCGGAGCCAGTGCTTACGTAATCAAAGATATTGCTACAGAATTTTTGATGAATATTATAAAAATGATAAAAGAAGGCGCAATGTGGCTTGACCCGCACGTTGTACCATTTATTAGAGACAAAAATTGCGGAATAATTCCTGCAAGACAACTTTCCAGAAATGTGTTTAAAGAAAGGCACTCCAATTTGACACAGAGAGAGTACGAAGTCTTAAAGCTCATTGTAGACGGACAATCAAACAGTGATATCGCAAAAACCCTCACCATTAGTGAACATACGGCAAAAGCTCATGTCTGTAACATTATTCAGAAACTCGTCGTCGATGACAGAACGCAAGCTGCCGTCAAAGCTCTTAAAGAAGGATTGGTTTAGTCTGCAGGCGTTGTATATTCATAATTTGGCTTGTCTTCCTCTTCGTCTTTAATTTGTTTAAAGCTCATTACAAAAACTTGCCCTTTTTGAATTTCAAGTTCTTTTCCTTTGTTTATGTAAGAAAGAGGTGAATTCTCATAAACGGATACTGCAGCAGATTTAGCCCTGTTACCTTGTTCATTTTTCACCGCCCCCTGAACAAGTGCAACTCCTGAGCCAAAGAAACCGCTTATAACTTTGTCCCCAACCATAATTGCACCGGTTTTTGCCACTGAACCGACTGTAACATCAGTCATTGAGCTATATTTTCCTTCAATTTTTTCTGTTACAGTTCTGCAAGTATTATCACCGGTGTCGTAATATTTTGTCGGAACAAAAACAAATGCAGCATTTCTTTTCAAACGCTTAGGCTCGGAAATACTCTCAATTCTGCCCTCAAGTACCGAACCGGCATAAACCACAAATCCATTTTCCGCAATAAAACCGTCCACAATCTTGACCTGCCAAGTCTTAGGAGGGTTTGCAGTCGACAAGTCAGACATTGCCTCAACCCTTAAGTTCTTTGCAGAAACAGATGATACAGAAATGATAAAACCTAAAATCAATAAAAATATTTTCTTCATGATAATAATATACCTTTTTATTCGAAACAAAGCAAGTGGTCGAAAACGTTACATTAGCTTAACATTAGGTGTCCAATGAGTTTTTTTAGTGTAAAATTGGTATGTTATCGTTCAGGGGAAAGAAATATGACAATTCAAGAATGGTTTGATAAACGTAAAGAAGCACAAATTGAACGTCGTGCAAAAGAAATGCGTGGAATAGAAGACGCAAACCCGGGGCTTTGGGTAAAATGTGTGCACTGCGATTCACAAATTCTAAAAACAGAGTTGGAAGACAACCTTATGGTTTGTCCTCATTGCGATTATCATTTCAGAATAAATGCGAGAACAAGAATCGCACAATTATTTGATAAAGATTCTTTTGAAGAACTCTTTAAAAACGTATTACCGACTGACCCGCTAAACTTCGTTGACACAGAGTCATATGCGGACAGATTAAAAAAAGCTCACGCTAAGACAGGACTTGATGAAGCAGTCATTACAGGTCTTGCAAAAATTGAAGGACACAAAGTTGCAACTGCCGTAATGGATTTTGACTATATGGGCGGTTCAATGGGCAGTGTTGTAGGCGAAAAAGTTACAAGAATTATGGAAAAAGCTCTTGCGCTTAAACTTCCTATGCTTGTTGTAACGTCATCAGGCGGTGCGAGAATGCAGGAAAGTGCATTGAGCCTTATGCAAATGGCAAAAACATCTTGTGCGGTCGGCAAACTTGACGAAGCAGGAATTCTGTATATAAACTTACTTACAGAACCTACATTCGGTGGTATTACAGCAAGTTTCGGAACTTTGGGCGACATCATTATTGCAGAACAAGGTGCAAGAATAGGTTTTGCAGGCAGAAGAGTTATTGAACAAACTATCCGCCAAAAATTACCGTCTGACTTCCAAACAGCAGAATATTTGCTTAAATACGGTCAGGTTGATATCGTATCAAAGAGAAAAAATTTAAGAAAAACACTTGCCAACATTTTGGATATGCATGGAGTATAAAGAATGTCTGTAGTTTTAGATTTCGAAAAACCAATAGTGGAAATACAAAAAAAGATTGACGAATTGAAAAAAATGAGCGAAGACTCAGGTCTGAATATGGAATCTCAAATCCAAACCTTTGAACAACAGGCCGAAGATTACAAAAAGGAGTTATATTCAAAATTGAAACCTTCACAAAAATTACAAATCGCCAGACATCAAGAAAGACCTAAGTTTCTTGATTATGTACATCTTATCTGCGAAGATTTTATTGAACTTCACGGTGACCGTGAAGGTATGGATGACAGAGCAATCATCGGCGGGCTTGCTAAAATTGACGGAAAACCGGTGATGATTATCGGTATCCAAAAAGGTAAAACTACAAAAGAGAATTTGGAATACAATTTCGGAATGCCACAACCACAAGGCTACAGAAAAGCATTGCGCTTGTTCAAACACGCTAACAAGTTTAACATTCCTGTTGTAACTCTAATTGACACTCCGGGGGCATATCCTGGAATCAAGGCGGAAGAAACCGGTCAAGGTGCTGCAATCGCAGTGAACTTGAGAGAAATGTCAAAACTTAATGTTCCGATTGTTGCAATTATCACAGGCGAAGGCTGCAGTGGCGGGGCATTGGGGCTTGCTGTTGCAGACAGAGTTATGATGTTGGAACACGCTTACTACACAGTTATTTCTCCGGAAGGTTGTGCTTCAATCTTGTGGCGTGATGCTGCAATGTTTGCAGAAGCTGCAGAAGCTCTGAAAATTACATCTAAAGATTTGTTGAACCTCGGAATCATTGACGAAGAGATTAAGGAACCTTTAGGCGGTGCTCACGCAGACTATGACACAACTGCTAAAAATATGAAAAAATCTATTCAAAAAGCATTGAAGGAATTAGAAAAACTTTCTCCGGAAAAACTTAAGGAAGAAAGATACGAAAAATTCCGTGCTATGGGCAGATTTGTTGAAGGCTAAGTTTAACAGATAAATGGAACACGGTTACAAATTTTATCTTGATAAAGGAATCTCCGAAACGAATGAAGGCAAGTTTGATGAAGCTTTGCATTCATTAAATCAGGCTGCTGCAATAAACCCTGGTGAGGCAATGCCTTATTTTTCGATGGCTATTGTGTTTCACCACCTCGGAGAACTTGAAAGCGCATACGCAAATTACACAAAAGCGATTGAGTTGAACCACAAAATGATTGATGCGTATTTCAACCGTGCACAAGTTTTATTGGCAGACAAAGAGGCTGATGAAGATAAGTTAAAATCAGCTATCTCTGATTTTGACAAGGCTCTTGAGTTTGATTCGAAATTTATTGATGCACTTTATTACAAAGCTGTCGTTTTGAAAAAATTGGAACAATATGAAGAAGCTATAAAAACTCTGGATAAAGTACTTGCGATTGACCCAAAAGCAGTATATTCAAACGCTTTGAAGAAACTTATTTTGCAAAAATATTTAAAACAGGATTTGAACTGATGAACTATTATGAACTCAAAATTTCCATCAATCCACAGATGGAAGAAATTATTTCAGATATCTTTTTTACAAATTTTGACTGCGAAGGTGTCGTATTAGCAGAAGAAGCTTACAAGGATTTGGAGATGACATCAACAACAAGAGGCACTTTAAAAGTCTTTTTGACGAGCTTTCCTGCCAATTTGCACGAGGTTTTGCATACAGAACGTGAACTTCTTAAATCAAGAGGATTTTCAGATGAAGATTTGGGAAGCTGGAAGATTGAACTTGATGAAAAGGAAAATCAAGATTGGTCAAAAAAATGGAAAGAAAAATGGACTGTAACCCACGTTACAGACAAGATTGCAGTTGTTCCAAGTTGGATAGAATATCAGCCGAAGCCGGAAGAAATTACAATTACGCTTGATCCCGGATGTGCTTTTGGCACAGGAACTCACCAGACCACTCAATTATGCATGAAAGCGATTGAAAAGTATATGCATAAAGGGGATTCCGTCGCTGATATAGGAACAGGGACAGGAATTTTATCAATTTGTGCAATGAAATTTGGCGCAAGTTCTGCTTACGGGTGTGATATTGATGATACCGTTATTGATGTTTGTATTGAAAATGCTGAAAAAAACGGAATGCCCGTTAGTTCCTCACAGGGTAAACTTTCTTTTGAACTCAATACTGCGGACAAAATTACCGACAAATTCGACTTTGTTTGCGCAAATATTCTCCACAATGTTTTATCAGAAATTATGGGCGACTTGAAAAACATTATGAAGCCTCATTCAAAAATGGTTCTGAGCGGAATTCTGGACGAGAAAAAACAAGTTGTACTTGATGCCATCGAAAGAGAAAATCTTCATATTATAGAAACCTTGCATCAAGACCAATGGACGGCTTTTGTCGTGGAAAATTAGACTTTTCGGCAATTTAATCCTAATTTAAACAGGCTAAAATATATCTATGCCTGATTTAAGTTGGTACAATACATTAATACAACCACCTCTTACACCGCCATGGTGGGTTTTTGCACCTGCATGGAGTTTACTTTACACATTAATGTTGGTATCTTTGTTTTTGTTTTCTATCAAAAAAACATCGTGTGACAAAAGTTGGGGCTACACACTGTTTTTCAGCCAACTTGGGATGAATTTATGTTGGACACCTGTATTCTTCAGTTTTCACAACATCGGATTAGCGCTCACTATTATAACCGTGCTGGATACCTTTATAATCTTGAACATCATCGCATTCTTCAAGGTATCAAAAACGTCCGGACTTTTGCTGATTCCGTATTTCGTATGGACATTGTTTGCCACGTACCTGAATGCTGGCATTTTTGTGCTTAATTAGAATTAACAACAAATTACTTCAACAAATTGACTTTCTGGCACAACTTTTGAAACCAATTAAATTTTGGCATTGTATACTTAGACCTAATTTGAGTCTGTTGACGGTCAAGATATTTCCACAATCTTTTAAATTCTGCCTGTTTTTGTGAACAATCTTCGGGATAAAAATAATGAATCATGTCAATTCTGTGATGGATTTCAGAATCAAAAGAATCCATTTCCCGCTGATACGGAGTTCTTTCACAATAACTAAAATCCGCATCTTCTATATCACCAAATCGGATATTTTTGTTTATCATACTCGTGTTTATTGGGCTAATTTTCATAATTTTATACCTTTCAAAAACAAGAGAGAAAAACACATAGCTTTTCTCTCTTCCTATAATTTTATACAAATTCAACTATTTTCTCAAGAAATCTGGAATCTGGATTTCAGAGAAATTAGACATTGTAGGCGCCTTCGGAGCAGATGTGTTATTGAACGCACCTGAGAAGAATTCTGCTGCACTGATTGAACGGTTTTCAACCTTTTCTTCAATCGACATTTGAGATTTCAATTCAAAACCTGTTGCAATAACAGTAATTTGAATTTCGCCTTGAATATTGTCATCAACAACCGCACCAATGATAACTCTTGCATCATCAAGAACAGCATCATTGATAATATTAGTTGCATCTGTAACTTCGTGCAATGTCATATCAGGACCACCTGTAATGTTAACAATAACACCAGATGCACCATTGATAGAAGTCTCTAACAATTGTGAATTAATAGCAATCTTAGCAGCTTCTATAGCTCTGCCTTCGCCTGTACCACGACCGATACCCATCAATGCAGAACCTGACGCTTGCATTACGCTCTTAACATCCGCAAAGTCAACGTTAATCAAACCAGGGATTGTGATGATGTCTGAAATACCTTGAACACCTCTCAAAAGAACTTCATCAACAACGATGAATGATTCTTGAAGTGAAACACGTCTATCAACAACATCAAGAAGCTTGTCGTTCGGAATAACAATAAGAGCATCAACTGCTTCTCTTAATTTTTCCAAACCTTGTTGAGCTTGGTTTTGTCTGCGTTTTCCTTCGAATGAGAAAGGTTTTGTAACAACACCGATTGTAAGAATGCCCAAATCTTTAGCAATCTTAGCAACGATAGGAGCAGCACCTGTACCGGTTCCGCCACCCATACCAGCTGTTACGAATACCATATCTGCGCCTTCGATAGCTTGAGTAATTTCTTGTTGTGCTTCTTCAGCAGCCTTTTCACCAACTTGAGGCTCTCCGCCTGCACCAAGTCCGTTTGTTAACTTAGCGCCAAGTTGAATTTTATTTTTGCAAGTTGAATATTGTAAAACTTGCAAATCTGTATTCATAAGCCAGAATTCAACGCCGGTCAAACCGGATTTAATCATTCGGTTAACAGCGTTGCCGCCGCCTCCGCCTACACCGATAACCTTGATTTTAGCAGGGCTGACACCCGGTGCCGGCTGTGTTACATTATCAGATGATTGAATACTCAAACCCATATCAGATGAAGTATCTACATCTTTTCTTCCAAAAATATCCGGTCCTAAATTGTCCACGTTTTTTCCTCTTTTTTCATTTAACTATACTATTAACAACATAATAACATACTATTTTAAATAGAAAAAATTGTAAAGTTTTTTAGAGGTTTTTTGAGAGGAAATTTAATATAAGTTTACATGACAAAAACCATGTTACCATGGGGTTTCGGGGTTATTTTGATATCAGGACATATATACTGCACTACGTTCATAAACGTATTTTAATCCCTGCAATGTCAAAGAAGGATTTACATAGTCAAATTGCCTCAACATATACTGCGAAATCAGAGTACTGTATCCGCCTGTTGCAATTACACAGGCTTTTTCGCCCAATTCTAATTCGCACTGATTAATAAGTCCTTCAATTGCACTTGCTGAACCTCTTATAACTCCGGACAAAATAGCGTTTTCCGTACTGTCACCTATAGCTTTTTCGGAAACACCCGCCTCAATTTTCGGGAGCTTTGAAGTATTAAGATTCAACGATTTTAACTGCAAATTAAGCCCAGGCATAATAACTCCACCCTTGAAAT
>CAKVMU010000067.1 GCA_934773085.1 uncultured Candidatus Melainabacteria bacterium | reverse complement strand
GCAAAAAATTGGAGTAAAAACTGTTGAAAAAATTGGCGGAAATCCAAGTGACACGATTGCTTTAATCGGACCTGCAATCGGAATGTGCTGTTACGAAGTGTCTGTTGAGGTTCGGGATAAACTTTTGACAACTGTTGAGAATCCGGAAGGTTTATCAGAAGGCAGAAATGTTGACCTCAATAAAATTAACGCCCGACAACTGGAAGAAGTCGGGGTTAAAAATATTGATATTTGTCCATACTGCACAAGTTGCGATAATGACCTTTTTTATTCTTACCGAAAAGAAAACGGTACAGCAAACAGACATTATGCAGTTATTAAACTCTAAGCAGCTTGAGTTTCTTGTTCTGCTTTTGCAGCTTCAGCTTGTTTTGCTTTTCTGCTCTTATCAAGCTTGTTAGTTATGTAGATGTTTAGGTTCGGAATACCTAAGCCGAGGATAAGTCCAGAGAATGCGTATCCTGCAAGTTGTGCGGCATTAAGAACTCTTAATTTCTTTTTAGCTACTTTTTGAATATCAGGAGAAAGTTTCTCTAATGCTTTACGCATTTCGCCAAATGACTTAGCAATAGTTTCTCCATCTACATTTTTAGTAACTTTAACACCATTGTCAGCCAGAGTTTTTACAAGAATTTCATCTCTTGTTTTTAATGTAGAGTTGAAGATTTGTCCCCAGTAACCTTTTTTCTTAACTTCGGCGCTCTTGTTCATTACGGATTTATCAAGGCCGTTTGCAACTATTTTGTTAACGAAGTTGCCAAGTACAAGCCAGCTCAAGTAACCGAGAAGATCTTTTGTTAATGATTCTCTGAGCTCGTCCTTGTCACGAGCAGACATAACTCTTGAAATAATTGTGATACCGTAAACACCTTTTAATTGTTCAACGGTTGGCCAGAAACCTTTGAATGCCATCTTGCCCATAAATCCGCCAAGTCCGGTTTTAAGTGTAGCAAGAATCACTCCGAAGAATGCTGCAGCACTTGCAGCTTTTAATGCTGTAAATCCTGCACTTGTATCTTTTGTACGACCTTCAACACCAACGAAACCGTCAGTACCTGTTTTTTTACGGCTTATATACATGTTAATAGGTTGAACAGATAAACCAACTGCAGAAGCCATTGCGAATCCGGCATAAGATTTTGTTTTCATAAATTTTTGTAATGACTTGATGTAAGCATTATCTTTTATGCCTTTTCCTGCTTTGATTTGAGCTTCAAAAGCTTCTTTGACAGAATTTTCATTGAAAGATTTTGATACTTTGAAAATATCTTCCAATAATGTCTTTAAACTTGCTTTGCTGTTAGGAAGCTCTTTGCCGGCTCCTTCCAGTATATAATCAGACTCTGTTCCTGTATCAGCAATAATTTTGTTTATTAAAGTATGTATAGAATCAGCTGTTTTTGAAGAGTCCCAATCATCTTTAAATGCTCTTTTTTCGTTTACAGCTTTATTCAATGCTTCAGCAACATCATCTATTGTGTGTTTTGAAAGTTTTACATAACCGTCTGTATCAGCATTAGCAGCAGACGGATTGAACCCTTTGACACTCTTCAAAGTGTCTTTCAAGTATTCAATTTGACTTTTGCCTGCTTCAATCTGTTTTGCTTTGTTATTAGCAAGAATGTTTAAAGTTTCCGGAGCTGCAAGGATATTATTAGCATCTGGGGTGAATTTTTTCATTCCCATAATCTTTGCAGCGATTGCTCCGCCTAAAATGCCGTAAACACCGATAAGTGAGTCGTTTATTGTACCCATGATTTCACGACGAAGAGTTTCCATACCTGCAAGAGGACCACGTCTAATCATATCACTTCCGGTTCTTGGAATAACCATGAATGATAGGTCAACAGCGTTTGCACCAACTGCTTGGTTGACGGCTAAATATCTCAAAATTCCGTCTGCGCTTTTAAATTGCGGATTTCTTTTGATAGTTTGATTTTGTTGTTGAATTTGTTGTACTTTCATATCTTACCTTCATTATCTCTGCCGTCTGTCTGATCTAAACCCTGCCGTGAGTTTTGTGTACTCCACATTAAGAGGAGTCGTGGCAGGTTTTACATTATCCCTTGAGTCAGCTTTCGACGATGAGTTTTCTTGGGCTTCTTTAACTGCTTCGGCGTGTTTTTTCTTAGTATTCTTTCTGGTGAAGATTGGAATAATAATCCCTAACAGTATTAATGATACACCAACATTGGTTGCTTGACAAGCAGAACGCAAATTAACTGCTCTTTTTAGTTCTTTCTCAATTTCTGCTGCTTGTTTTTTATTCGGGGTAATGCCGTTTAATTCTTTTGCTGTTTTACTTACAACTTCTTCTGAAGATTTTAAATTAACATCTTTAACCCAATGCCAGAATCTTTGTAATAGATTTGCGTTTGGTTTTAATTCTTTTGTTTTATTAAGAAGTTGAACACCTGTTTTATTTTCAATTATGGTTGCGGCAGCTTTAGCAGCATAATCACCCAAGAAATACAAACTTGAGAATGTTGCCAAATCTCTGACCGTAGCTTCTGCTAGTTCATTCTTATCATCAGCCGCTGCCATACGTGATGCAAATGTGCAGGTTGAAATTATTCTTGCCTGATCCATAGTCGGGAACATACCCTTGAATTCAAGCATATTCCAACTTGGCATCTTCATCATTGATAAAAGTGATACCCCAATCATTGATGATATAGATATCAGTTTCTGTTTTAACAAACCTTCTGTGGATTTTTTGTCTTGAACTCGGTCTTGTTTTCCGAAATCATCATAAATAGGAGCGCCTTTGACTCCGGAAACTTTTCCTGTAATCCACCTGTTAATGTATTGCATAGAAGCTGCAAGAGGCAATACTATTGCGAATCCGAGTGCACTCTTGGCTGCGACAAGTTTTTTGCTTCTCTTTGCAAAATCTGCAATATTTATATCTTTGCCGGCTTTTTGGAATTCTTTGAAATATTTTACGGAATCTTCCAGTAAAGTGTTAACGTTTGATGCTTTAACAGCATTACCATTGCCGCCAACTTTGATGTTTTCATAAACATGAGTCTTCTTAACAATTTCGTCAGTAATGCCTTTGACACTCTTTCTAATCTCTTTCTGGCTTTTGTTAGAAGTTGTCAGTTCTTTCAAGCGTGAAGCAAAACCCTCAAGTTCGTCCGGAGTTAATTCTTTCTTAAATAATATTTTGCTGTCGCCTTCAAAACCTTCAACATTGCCGAGGATTTCTTTTATTGTGTCCAGAATTTTGTCATCCGCAGCAGAGTTTGCATAAATATCTGAAGCTCTCTTGATAAGGGAACTGTCTGCCCAGCAAGAAGACATATCGCTTCCTTTTGGCATAATAGATTTGTTGAGGAGTTTTGCCATTCCTAAAGTGATAAAGCTTGGAATAAGGCAGTTGACGATTAGTCCGGAAGACTCTCTTCTGAACGCTTCAAATCCTGCAAACCAGTTTGTTGTAGACTCAACAATTGTTCTTGGAAGTATTGCAGATAACATATCAATGACTGCAACGTTAACCATAGGATTTTTTTCGCATTCCTGAATCCCTTGTAAAGCAAGAGCCCACAATCCACTACCTTTAAAGTTTGGGTTATTTCCTTCCAAGTCTTTCTTTTTAGTAGTGGTAATTGCTGTATTTATATTTCTGTCTTCTACACCAATTCTACTTATCATACAAATTTCTTCTAATGTAATACATTGATTATATCAACATATATATATATTTAAAAGCACGTCAAATTGAAAATTGCCCCGATTTTGATAAATGTAAAGGAAATATTAAGACAAATTTTTGGATGTTTTTTGCGTATAAGGAAACTTTTTCCCAAATACCGAAAAATAAGTAAATATAATCATTCTGAGTCTTAAATATTTTGAAAAAAGAAGTGTAAAATAGAGGCATGGAAGATTGTAAATTTTTGTAAAGATTTTATAAAGAATTAGTTTGATATAAAGATGTATATAAATAAATCTTCAAATTAGCCACTATACTTTATGGTGAAATACTGTTATAATGAAGTGTGAGTGTTTATTACATATTTTAAGAGGATTACTGGATGAAGATTCTTATTTCCAATGACGACGGAATTTTGGCTAATGGTATCCGTGCGTTAATTGAAGCATTGGCCCCACACCATGAGGTTTATGTTGTGGCTCCTGACAGAGAGAGAAGTGCAGCGGGGCATTCGCTAACATTGCACACCCCATTGAGAGTAGAAGAGGTTGACCCGAAATATGGTGCAAAACGTTGTTGGATGACAACCGGTACTCCGGGAGATTGTGTAAAACTTGCTATTAATGCGATATTGGAACCGCACGAAAAACCGGATTTGGTTATTTCAGGCATTAACCATGGACCAAATTTAGGTGCAGATATTCTATATTCCGGTACAGTAAGTTGTGCTATGGAAGGTGCGATGATGGGTTACCCAAGTATTGCAACTTCGCTTGCGAGTATGCGCAATGAGTATGAAGATTTCAAATTTACTGCTCAGTTTATTGCAGAGTTAATTAACAGACTTGATGCATACAAAATTCCGCCTAAAACTATTTTGAATATCAATGTTCCGGGGTTGGAAAAAGAGGATATTGGCGGTATTGCAGTAACAGAACTTGGTAACAGAATGTTTACTGATGAATACGAAAAAAGAGTTGACCCTCGTGGTAAAGTTTATTACTGGATGGCGGGTGAACTTATTACAGAGCCGGAAGATGCGGCTACAGACATTGCAGCAGTAAGAAACAATATGATTTCTGTAACACCGATAACATACGAAATGACCAGAGAAAATCTGATGAAAGAACTGGAAGACAGTCTTTGCAAAGAAAATGTATGCCATTGGTTCTAGTCTGAAAGTTTAATAACTAAAAGCGGAAAATCACCATAATTGGTGATTTTCCGCTTTTAATATGATGTAACCATGTAGGTATGAAAATAGCTTCGTTTTTTAAACTTCTGAATAGAAAAATCAATAAGTATGACAAATTGACTCAGAATCCGTTTTCCATACCTCAACCTGTCGTGGTTATTTGGGTGGAAGAAAACCCATTAGAGACTAGAGACGAGCGTTTTTGGGAACGATAGTTACGCCGCCTTCTGAGACATAGAAACCTCTTGCGATATCTTCATCACGGTTAAGTCCGATTTTTGTATATGGCGGAATATCTACGTTTTTGTCTATAATGGCTTTGCGAATCTCAGAGTATCGTCCTACGTTAACATTTTCCATCAAAATACTGTCTGAAACCTGTGAATAACTGTTGATTCTGACTTTTGGTGATAAAATGCATCTGGAGATTGTTCCGCCGGATACGATACAACCTTCTGAAACCATTGAATTTGTTGCCATACCAACTCTGTCCCCTTCTTGCCATATGAATTTTGCAGGCGGGTAATTGTAGTTGAAGGTGCGAAGCGGCCAGTCTTTTGAATATAGATTCAACTCAGGTTCGTAGTCCAGCAAATCCATATTAGCTTGCCAGTATGCATCGATGCACCCGACATCTCTCCAATAGCCTTTTTCCTTTTCAGTCATACCGGCAAATGTGTTTTCCGCAAAATTGTATATGAAAATTCTTTTGCCTTCTTCAAGAAGCATAGGGATGACATTTTTACCGAAATCGTGGTTGGAGTTTTCTATTTTTGAGTCTTTTTCAAGCGCATGCACTAAGGTGTCTTTGTTAAATATGTAATTTCCCATAGATGCCAAACACATTTTAGGATTGTTCGGTATCGGTTTAGGAGGAGTTTGCGGTTTTTCCACAAAACCTGTTAATTGCCAATTTTCATCAACTTCTATAATTCCGAATTCGTGAGCTTCTTCAATCGGAATTGGTATTGCAGATATTGTAAGTTCCGCATTGTTTTGTTTGTGGAACTTATGCATTTGCCATACATCCATTTTATAAATATGGTCTCCGCCAAAAACGCATACGTAATCCGGCTCTTCATCGTGAATGTGAAATATGTTTTGATATACGGCATCAGCAGTGCCTTTATACCAACTTCCTCCGGTTCTCATTTGTGCAGGAACCAAGTCCACGTATTGATTAAGAAACGGAGAAAGGTTCCAGCCTCGTGTTATGTGTTTGTTTAGAGAATCAGATTTATATTGTGTCAAAACCTTAATTTTATAGAAACCTGAATTTATAAAGTTGTTTAGTACAAAATCAATAATTCGATATCTTCCGCCAAACGGAACGGCAGGCTTTGCCCTGTCTTGAGTTAGCGGAAATAGTCGTTTTCCTTCGCCTCCGGCGAGTATCATAACGAGCGTATCATCAACCGACATATAACCCTCCCTTTACTTTATTATATTGTATCAAATTTCAACAGTGATTGCACTCGTCTTATAGGATGAAGCTGAGAGTTTTGTACAAAACTTGTTCTGAATCTGAATGCTCTTGAAAGTATAATTTGTAAAGGCTATAATTTTTTTATGAGTAAGATTAGAAAGCTGTATTATTTTGATAAAAAGAATGCGCAGGAAATGATATCATTTCTGAATAACAGTGCAAATGATACATACATAAGTCACATTATGTTTAATCCGTTGTTGCCGTTGCATCATTTGTTACCTATGCGTCTAAAGTTTTTACCGGAATCATATGTATTGAAGGACAAGTCAGCGATAAAAGGTTTAATAACTGTTGCACCGACACGTTCGAGACAAAAGAAAATGGAGATACAGAAGCTTTTCTTTGAGGAAAATGCTTATGAAGATGCTGCGGAATTGGTTCAGTTTGCGGTTTCAAAATATAAGGCAAAGGGAGCTGCATCAATTTTGGTTAAGGTGGATGATTATTTGCCGGAATTACTCATAATGTTTGTTTCCAAGTGTGGATTTAGTCAGATTTCATATGAAAAGTTGTGGAGAATTACGACATCTCCGGAAGAAAAATATGATAAAAAAGAATTCAGAGGGTTTAGAAATTCGGATGCGAAAGCTGTTGCGAATCTTTATAACGAATCATTGTTGCCTCATTTTCGCCCGTTGTTAGGAAAAGAGCCGTGTGAATTTAAAGAAAGTCTTTTTAAAGGTTTGTCATATTACAGCGAATACAAGTATATAATTGAAGATAGAAAAACAAAGAATGTTATCGGATATATTTCAATTCAAACTTCTGATAATGAGAATTATGTTGTGGATGTGGTACGTTCGTCTTGGATTGATTTAGATATTAATTCTATTATAAGTTTTGCGTATTCTCAGATTAAAAAACGTAAAAAGCGTTTTGGATTTTTTGTTCGTTCAAAGCGTTATACGAGTATGGGTGAGAATTACGAAAAAGTATTTGTAGAAAATGGCTATGAATGTGTGCAGAACCAGATAGTTTTGACGAATTCTTCAGCAAGGGTTTTGAAAGAACCTGTAAAAACCGGTCGTTATACAATTTTGACAGATTTTTGCCCGTCAAACGTTATGCCGACGTAAACAGTGTTTCTGATATGTAAACATTTGTAAAAATTATCCTTAAAATCCTAAAGTTTTGGAAAAAGATGCCGATAACATTAATACAAAGAAACAGGGACTAAGGATATGGCAGAAGCGTTTAACCTTAATACATTTTTACAAACGTACAAGCATAATACATACGATCCGACCAAGCAGCACGCTACAGCCGAAGAACGTATGGAAAACAAGCTTGAGGAAAAAGCTGAAGCCGCTGTTAACAAAAGCGGTCTGCTTACTCTTACTCTTTCTGAAAAAATGGCTGAACTGGGTATTGGTGAACGTGCTTTGAAACAATTTGCCGATACTGCTGTCGGTATGGTCACAGGCATTGTTGATCCGATTGAAAATTATCTTGAAAAATATGAGAATATTTTCGATCAAAAAGCTTATCACGATGAAATTCAAAGTTATGCAAAACAAATGTTCTTCGCATCCCAAGCTATGAGAGCGCAGGCTGCTGAAAGCACGACAGGGCAAAACTTCGTCTATGATATGTAATTTTCCTCCTTTTTTCACATAAAAACAGGCGGTTGAAATTTTATTTCAACCGCCTGTTAATTTTTTAAGACAAATTATAAAGCTGCTTTTGCTGTTTCAACAACAAGTTCAAAAGCTTCCTTATCATTAACTGCAAGGTCAGCAAGCATTTTTCTGTTAACTTGGATATTAGCTTTTTTGCAAGCGTTTACAAATTTTGAGTAGCTCATACCCTGTTCTCTAAATGCTGCATTGATTCTTACAATCCATAAG
>CAKVMU010000066.1 GCA_934773085.1 uncultured Candidatus Melainabacteria bacterium | reverse complement strand
ACTTTAAATCATCTTGAGAAAGGCGAAACGCATATTTTGTAAAGGTTTCACGCAGGTCTGCTTCACATCTTTTTTCTATCTTTTCATCAAAATCAAAAAGTTCGGAATATGATATTCCTAAGAACGAAACAAGCGTATCAATTGTCTCCGGTTTTGGAAATTGAAAACCAGATTCTATTCTCGCAAGATTTGAAGGATGCATGTCTATTTTTTCAGCAAAAGCCTCTCTCGTCATCCCTAAATCTCTTCTATATTTCTTTATTTTATCACCGAATAAAATCTTTAAATTCATAATAAATAGTCTATGTTATACATCTCGGATATTCTATATCGCAGATTAGTTATTATAAATTATCGTGACACGCAAAACATTCCTCTTCAAATTTCTGTTGGTATAACTTTTGTAAAGCTATAACTTGCCAGATGGATATGTTTATAATAATATAAACTTGACTACACTGGCTTGATAGGTGCAACCCTAGTTTAATATTAGTTAAATGAAGCCGTGCGGTCCGTAGTAAAACAAGTTAAAAAAAGGAGACACAAGATGTCAACAGCATCACTTATCGAACTTTTGGAAGCCGGAGTACATTTCGGACACCAAACACAACACTGGAACCCAAAAATGAAACCGTATATCTACGGTGCAAGAAACGGTATTTACATACTTGATTTGAGAAAAACTTCAGATTTATTGGATGCCGCTTATAATGCAGTTAGAGAATACGCAGCAAAAGGAAAAAATGTTCTTTTTGTAGGTACTAAAAAACAAGCTGCAGAAGTTGTTGCAGAAGAAGCTAACAGAGTAGGCGCTTACTACATCAACAGAAGATGGCTTGGTGGTATGTTAACTAACTTTGAAACTATCAGAGGAAGAGTTAACAAACTTAGAGAACTTGAAGACTTCATCGCTTCAGGTCATGCTGAAAAATTACCTAAGAAAGAACAAGCTCAACTTAACAGACAACTTGCAAAATTGAGCAAAACTTTGGGCGGTATTAAAGAAATGCGTGGTTTGCCGGATATTATTTTCGTTGTAGACCAAGCAAAAGAAGATATCGCTATCGCAGAAGCTAACAAATTGAACATTCCTGTTATCTGTCTTGCAGATACAAACGCTAATCCGGATGGAATTAATTTCGTAATTCCTGGTAACGATGATGCTATTCGTTCAATCAAATTAATCACTTCTAAATTGGCTGACGCTGTTTTGGAAGGTAAACAATTAAGAGAAAACAACGCTAATTCTAAAGGCAAAGTAGAAGCTGTTACAGCTGCTGACGCCGGCGTTGAAGAAACTGCTAACGTATAGTTAAGTGACCGAGTGATCAAGTAAAAGTGATAAAAACGAAATGTTTGTTCACTGTGCGCTTGGTCACTTAATCACTTTTAAATAAGGAGAAATTTAAAATGAATATTACAGCTACTATGGTAAAAGAACTCCGTGACAAAACCGGCGCAGGCATGATGGATGCAAAAAAAGCTTTGGTTGAAGTTGACGGTGATATGGAAAAAGCTATGGAAGTTCTTCGTCAAAAAGGCATCGCATCTGCTGATAAGAAAATGGGCAGAATCGCTGCTGAAGGAAGAATCGGTTCATATGTTTCAGATTCAGTTGGTGCAATGATTGAAGTTAACTGTGAAACAGACTTCGTTGCTAAGAACGCTGAATTCATCGAATTGACAAACGGTTTGGCACAAGTTGTTGCTGAATCTAACCCGGCTGACGTTGATGCACTTCTTGCAACAACTTGCCCTAAATGCAACAAACCAATCGCTGACGTTATCAAAGAAAAAATCGCTTCTATCGGTGAAAAAATCACAGTAAGAAGATTTGTAAGATACGAAGGCAATGTTGCAACATACATCCACAACGGTAAAATCGGTGTTCTTCTTAACACTGATGCTAAAGATGAAGTTTTGGCAAAAGATGTTTGCTTACACATCGCATCTTCAGCTCCTGAATTCGTTTCAAGAAAAGACATCCCTGCTTCAGTTATTGAAGAAGAAACAAGAATCGAAATGGGCAAAGATGATTTGGCTAACAAACCTGAACAAATCAGAGCTAAAATCGTTGAAGGCCGTGTAAACAAATTGATGGCTCACAAATGCTTGGTTGAACAACCGTTCGTTAAGAACCCAGATCAAACTATTGAACAATTAATCTCTGGTAAATTTAACATCGTTAAATTTGACAGATATGTTCTTGGTGAAGGTCTTGAAAAGAGAAATGATAACTTCGCTGACGAAGTTATGAGCCAATTGAATAAATAGGTTATAAACTAAAAGGGGCTCGGTCGTTTGCGACCGAGCCCCTTTTTCAATAAATAAATATGTACAAAACTATAAAACTTGATTACGCCAGAAATTCTTTAAAATATTTAATCCGAGCATTTGAAATAAAAGAGATTCGAATGCCATATTATTTGTGTGACGTAATGCGGCATGCCGCTTTCACAGAAGGCTGTAAACCGTTGTTTTATCACATTGATGACAATTTCATGCCGGTAACCGATTTTAGAGATGATGAATTCGTATTATATCCGAACTATTTTGGGGTTTTTGATAAGAATGTCGAAATACTTTCCAAAATTTATCCTAAACTAATTGTCGATAATGCGCATTCTATTTCTTCTACTCCTCAAGGACTGGCATGCTTTAATTCTGTCAGAAAATTTATCCCGGACAGAGTGGAAAGCTTTTTGTTCATAAAAAGAAAGGTGTCAGACTTTGCTCAAACAAAGCCTGACGATGATATTAAAATGACCGAAAGAAGATTTATTTACTTTAAAAAATTGCATCATCAATATAAAAAAATAAACCTGTTAAAATTGGATTTTGAATATATAAAAAGCCCTTTTTGCTATCCATGCTTGACAGCGACGGATGAAGAAGCGGACAAGTTGGCAGAAAGTTTGGAGAGGGATGGCAAAACCATTTACAGATACTGGGGAGAACTCCCAAAAACTTTTAATGAGTATAAATTCTACCGACGTTTGGTTCCAATACCACTTTGTTATTAACTCTTTACTTGAATTTGCAAACATTTTTCTCGTTGTTCCAAATACCACCGTTTTCTATGCAGGTTTGTTGATTTACAATTATCATTCCTTTTCCGGTATTTAATTCCAAACCTGCTTTGCAAACCCCCGTATCAAGACAAACCTCTTTATCACTAGAGGTTAAAAAGATTATTAAACACAAAATTATAATAACCGAAACTATAATAATCAAGAAAAATTTTGAAACTCGCATGTGTTAATTATATAACCTTAATACTGCTCTGGCAATCCATTTGGTCTATAAATATCAACCAATATACGACTTTCTACATTTGAATTATTTTGTCCTTGTTTTCGTCCATATTCATTAGCTTCTTGGTCACCCTTAGAATCTTCCAAACTCTCTTCCACGCTCATTCCTTTAATTAACACATTTTTAAATAAGTCGGTAAATTCTCTTAAATCGCTAATACCTTTTGCGACTTTGGCGCCAAGTTCCCCTCGTTTCGCTCCGTCACAATTTGCTTTAGAGTGGAAATATTTATCTGCACCAATTGTATTTGCATCTTTCATATCGTTGTAGTTTCTTATAAAATCATTTATGGTTCCTATAATCTGTTCAAAAGCATCAATGCAACTTTCAACAATCGCCTTATAATACGCGTTATAACATTTATTAAGAATCTTGGATGAGAAATATCTTATATATTCAGATATTTGATTTTGTAAGATTTGTGCATCTGTAATTAGTTCTTCAATTTCCGTAAATAAATCATCTAGACAATTACACCTATCATTATTATTCGTCTTTTTATCTCGATTTGAATTATTGTAATCATCAATAACTTCAATATAGCATTTACAATTCGGGTGTGGCAAATCAGGAATATCTGTTTCTGAATCATAGATTGTCTTATCCAATTCTTTACACTTAGCGCAAGCACACATATTTGCATGCCAAACATACCTACAATTACTAATTTTACCTTCTAAGACTATATCCGTCATTATATTTCTCCTCGTTTTAATTTGTTAACAAATTTAATTAATTTCTGAGTGTTCGTATTATTCGAATTTTTGGTTTCAAAAATAATATTACTAATCAAATTTTGACACATATATTTTTCAACAACATTTCTTGAATACGAAATTGCAGAATTATTGTATATATTCTTATCTAAAGTAGTATTGAGTTTAAAAAATTTGGCTTTTTTATTTTTTAAAATGTTTAAACCTTCTTTAGTGGACTTTTCTACAAGTTCAGTTCCAAATACCTTCTTGTATTTTTGTATAAAACTATTTGATTCCACATAGAAATTCTCATTTTGAAAATACTTTTTTTTGTTCAAATATTTATTTAAAAACACTTTAGACAATTCAGTTAAGGTATTTTTTTCATACTGAGCTTCAATCGGCAAATCATAATATAAAGAAAGGTACAATTTATTAAGCCATACCTCTGTCTCATTTATATCTATTAGCAAACTTCCTATCATATTGTGACACACTTTGGGCAATTCTTTGTTATAAGAATACTCTTCCTTTATATACATTTTTAATTTTTTAATTTGTCGCAATATAAGTTCGACCTGCTCTATGTCACTTAGGTTTTTCAATTGTTGTATTATTAATAAAAAATCTTGTCTACATAATCGTGTATTAATCATTTTACCTCCTTCTGTAAATATCAACTGATGACCTTCCCCCTACCCCAGAAGGACGCCAAACTTGTAGCTCCTACCAACCAGCCCAGTACATTTACCCCTACCCCCGAAGGATGCCAAACTTGTAGCTCCTACCAACCAGCCCAGTACATTTACCCCTACCCCCGAAGGCGCCAGTAATACTCTACCAAATAGCTTACTGCGTCAAACGGGTGTTCGAGAAACTTTGCTTCACGGCTTGACTTAATTTGCGTATGAGTCGGAACATCCACAATGCTCGTACCTTCTTTGAACGAAAGGTTATAGATATTGTATAAAATCCATTTGCATCTTCTTGAATCCACGAATAAGTGACGTTCACTCTTGGAGTTTTTCACTCTCGCATTAAACGCAGAAATCCTGTTCAAAATCGGTGGATTGTAATCTCTTAATCTAAATTTAACTTTTTCATATCCGTAATTCTTGAGCGCATTTTTGATAATTGCATAATTCGTATATTCGCTCTGTGTACTTCTGTTATCACCGGATGCATCACCATTAATTATTATTTCCGATTTATGGTTCGGATATCTGCGCAAAAATTCCTCAATACATTCTTGAGTAGTAGTTTTTTCAATAACAATTTCGTCAAAGAAATAAACATTCTCGTCATCTTTATGGGCAAGCGCCCAACACATAGGATCGACGTTGAAGTCACAAGTCAAATGTAGCGGTAAAGTTGGGTCATATTTAAGTTTGAGTTTATTCTCTTCGCTAAAACCTTTAACCACAAGTCCTGAAGAATAGTCTCCAAATTCGCCTAAAACATTTATTTTGTAATACTCTTCATCAAAACTTTCTTTCATTGATTGGATAAAATGTTCCGGCAAATAGATATTATTCGTGGTCGGAGCAATCACGAGGCGATAATTTTCTTTGGAATGCTCAATAAATCTTTTCCATATCCAGCCTTTGTCCGCTTGCGGGTTTGTGTGCCCAAAAAGTCTGTATCTAAAATCCACCCAATCTTTCCCACGATAGGTATTTCGAAGCCTACCTAAAAGTTGTTTAAAAGAGGAGTCGCTAATCTGCGACGCCTCTTCTATTTCAGCCCAATGAAGGTTTAATGATTTAAATTTTTCAGGATCTTCAAGCGCAGAAAACAAAATTTCCGAACCGTTTGAAAATTTGATAAACTTATCAACTTTGTTATATGTATAATCTTTGTCTTCCACATAACCAAGTGAATCCAAGTGTTCAAGGTAGCTGACCAAAGTAGTTTTTCTGACAAGCTCGTATTCTTTTGCTCCGACAAGCCCTCTGCATCCCGGATATTTTTTAGCCAGAAGGATTCCCAGAAGCGAACCGCACCAAGTTTTACCACTCCCGAATCCTCCCTGATATATTGCTACATCAAGAGAATTGGAATGCGGAATCTCAATAAATTCTCTTTGTTTATCCAACAGCTTATACTTAACCATTATTATCCTCCCCAATGACAAAATTTTTGAAACATATTTACTGAATTTTTCATCAAAAAACGTTTAAAAGGAAAAACCTCGGCTGATTCTAATAACGCATTGAACACTTGTGTCGAAAATTTTCTGTCATCATCGACATAGTAATGATTTTCGCACAAAACATCGTGTACTAATGCTGCTATTAAGAAACTGTTATCTGTATTTGAGCCTATTATTCGCCAAAAAAGACGGGGCACTGAAGCCCCGTCATAGCAGTATCCTTTAGGAATTATGAAAACATACGTTTTATTTTTTACTTTATCAACCAATTTTACTTTCAACGTTTTTTTATTAATAAACGGGTATTTTTTTATCGATTTTCGCTCTTCACTGCTTTGTGAAGGCAATGCATATCTTATCCCAACATGCGGAACCTCGCTAAAATACACCGTCACGTATTTATTGGAACTCCACTTAAGCATCTTCAACCACCTCAGATTTTTTAAGTTTTTTATAGTCATTTGTTTCAAAAAACTCATCCAACTGTTTTGAAGTTAATCCGAGCAGAGCTCCTATTGTGTCTATATATGGATTTCCACGATAAAAATTATTCGCCTTTAGTTCAATCTTGAGCGCTTTTATATCCAAGCCTTCCGGTTGAATTTGTTCTACCTTTGCAACGACATCATCAAAATCCATTCCCAAAGCCTGATATATTCCACGTTCAACATCGGCTGCAGTAAGTTTTAAGAGCGCAATTCTTTCTGTCTCTTTTTGAGCGACTTCCTCGTCAGTCAAATAACTGCCCTCGTACAACTTATAATCCACATCCGTTTCCTCGACAGAATCGTATACCATAAGTTTCAAAGCTTGTTCCAATTCTTCTCGTGTTTCTTTTGCCTGAACTATTAAACCATCTTTTTTTGCTATAAACATTAATTTCCCTCCGCATAAACAAATCTAAACCAGTATGTATCTCCGGTCGTTGTATAAACGACGGTTACAGTATCGCCCTTTTTGCAAGGCAACAACGCTGTCAAAGCTTGTGACGTTCCGGAAGACCAATCTCTGATTCCATTCAGACCGAAGCCGTCAATAGTGTGCCCTATTAAAACGTATTGCCCACTTGCTTTTGCACCTTTTGCAATTTGATAATAACCGTTCGCCGGAGCTACATAATTTGCACCGCTTGCACCCAAATCCAAATCAATATATCTGTCACTTGGCATTGACAGAGCAGATAAAGATTTTTTACCTGTATCATTCAAGTTTGAAGCGCTCAAATTCAACCTTTCATCAAGCAAGTTTCCTAAATCTGTTTGAGTGGAGATATCACCCTGAACATGTCCCCAAAATGCACCATTTTCTTTCAGGACTGTTTTTGCAGTATCTGTAAGATTTGACAGATACTCATCTGCGACAGAGGAGAAACCTGAAGTTTGCACATAATTAGAATCATTTTCCAATTCGCTGACTTTTTGCGGAATATCGGATGCCAATGCATAATTTCCCTGAATTTGTTTTGTATTTATCTGCTGTTCAAGCGAATTCTTCACTGTTTCAATATATTCATATGTAACGTTGGAATTTTGTTCAGCATAATATTTCGCTTCATCTCGACTTGTTTTTGCCTCATCACGATATCTCTTCGCCTGCTCTGAATAATACTGCGCACGATTATTTGTAACCGATACCGCATAATCCGAATTTGGAACGGATATTTGCAAATCAGCTCCAAGCCTTGCGTTCTGCACTTTTATTTTGTTTTCCATACTAGCACCCCTTAACTTTTCTCGGATAAACTATAACCACATTCAAGTCACCGTAAGTATTATCCGCAATAAATAACGTGTCTTCCTTGGAACTTTCCGCTTCACACGCTTTTATTCCGTAATAATACGTTTCATACGGTTTGTTCTTCGGCACAATTAACAAATCCGTGTACTCAGGAGTTAACACAAATGTCACATAAGTAGAATTACTTACGGAAACTTGCAGCTCTTCTCCGACTAAATTTCTGTTTTTATCTTGTATTGCAAAATACAATGTATAACTTTTGCTATCATCCAAACCTGATATTACAATTTCTCCGCTATCACCCTGATAGAGAGAAATTG
>CAKVMU010000065.1 GCA_934773085.1 uncultured Candidatus Melainabacteria bacterium | reverse complement strand
AAACATATGTTTCATCCTCTTTAATTTACGCCTGCCGCGATTCGAACGCGGGACCCTCTGCTTAGAAGGCAGATGCTCTATCCAGCTGAGCTACAGACGCTTAACTAAGTTTACTTTTCTAAGATACCACATAAATCTTTTTTTGCAAGATGCTTTGTTAAAATTTATATACTTATCAAAGATTTTGCATCCAATGATTTTTTTATAAACTCATTGCGACACATTGCCTCTGCAAGCTCAGTAGCCTTTTGTGTTGAATTTTTTCTCGTTGCTATCATCGGGATTATCATGTCCTCAGAGTCACAAAATGTATTAACTAAATACGGTTTTGAAGTTCGTTTCTCCAACTTTGCCCGTTTTTCGCCCATTGTTTCAAACCCCAATGATTCATAAAAATATTGAGCATACGAATTCTCAGGCAGTTCTGATTTTACATAAACATCCCGAATTCCGTCCTTGCGTAACCCCTTGAAAAATTCTCCGACAAGGGACTTCCCAACCCCCTTTATATCGTTTCCAACCTCCGGAGACCATGTCACAAGCCAATCCAATTCGCCTTCATTTTTTGCGCAATTATGTCGTGATGAATACCCGATACACTCCCCCTCTGTCAACTTCGGAACATTTGCGACCAACACTCCGCAAGGTTTTGTATTATAAACCCCCAATAGCATTTTTATTTTTTTTAAATCAACATACTTTGACTCAAGTACCGATTTTATAGTTCTCAGCGCTGAACTTAAAATTTCTCTCTTAATTGAATCTTGCACATTAGACATCTCAGGAAGTTTTTTAATAAACTCGTCAACAAACGGCAAATCCCGTTTTTCCAAAGCCACCACGGAAACATTCTTATACTTCCCGTCCTGTGAGGACAGACAGCGCCATTGAGAAATCAGTTTTGCCCCGAATGTCGGGTTTTGTTGAGTTGACGATACGTACATAAGTATTTTTTATCATCTTTTAAGAAAATATTCAACCCACCTTATAAGATCAGAAATCTCGTAAGGTTTTGGCAAATACAAATCCGCTCCGGAATCCAATATCACGGATTTATCGTGTATCGTAGTTGTTACAATAACTTTTGTATTCACAAAATTTTGAGATTTTTTTATTTTTTTCAGAAAATCCAGTTCTTCCAACTCTTTTCCGCTATCCATAATAATTATCGACGGCTGTATTGCAGAATTCTCATCCAACTCATTCTGAACATCATATCCTTGAAGCTCTAACGCTGTACGAATCAAATAAGACAACGATTCGTCTTTTTCTCTTATGAATATATTTTTGTTATAAACATCACCGACAACAGAATCCGTTGCGGTCAATTTAGTTCGCTCAAAAGCATAATTTGAACCGGAAGGAATTTTCGCAAGCTGTTTTATAGAAATCAATCTGTTTAATAGAGCATCAACTGTTTCAATCCCCTCCAGACCTTGCGCAATACCGCCAATCAGTAATGATGCAAAATTAGTTCTCATGCCGGCATATCGTTCACCCTTCATGAGCATATAACCTCTTTTTGAATCCGCTTCCGAATAAAATTTCGGTGCAACCGTATCAAACGCAAAGGCAAGGAATGCCGCCAATTTTTCTGCAGAAAATTTACTCGTGACTATAACAAAATTATTTTCATCCAACTCCCCTATAAAATCAGAGTTGTCCAACGCAGATTTTGCAATTGCAACAAAAGTTTGTACAAGCTTATCAGCCGCCAACTCCGTGTAAGCAGCTTTATAATTATCCAAATTTTCAATTCCTACAAGCAACACAGCAGCATTATCGTAAGCCAATACACGTTTCAAAGTTTTTCTGACATATTTTTTATTCGGCAGAAGAGTCTTTGAATCAAGATTTAATTCAACATCACGTCTCAAATGTGCCATTATTCTTGTTTTGAACTCATCTATATTAACAGGTTCGCTCAAAAAGTCATCCGCACCGTTTTCAAGCACCGCAATTCTATCCGCAGAATCGGCAGATTTTGACAAAGCGAGTATTACAGGTCTGGAATTATAAGTCAACGCTCTAACTCTTGCACAAAAATTATCCAAACTCTCACCAATACTGTCTGAGATAATTATCATATCCGGTTCCAGATTTTGAATCGCCAACATTCCATCTTTCAAATCTCTGGAGATAACAGCCTTAACATCCTCAGAATCAATACACTTTTTGTATTTAGCAGGAAGTTCTCGTCTTTTATCAATAATCAAGACTGTTGAGAGCATTTCAACACCTCCTCTTGATTATAGAACGGGAATTCTAACATAAAAACAGTACCCTTATTCGGTACACTTTCAAATGTTATCTTGCCACCCATTGAATTCACAAGATTTTTGGTTATATAAAGCCCAAGCCCGTTCCCTTGAGTTTTGCTGGTCAAATGGTTCTCTAATCTTATAAATTTATCAAAAACTTTCTCTGAATCTTCCTTTTTTATACCGCAACCATAATCTTTAACTGTTACAAGCACGGAATCAGAGTTCGCAAAAGAAGTCGCAACTTCCACTGACTTTCCGCTTTCTGAATACTTACAAGCATTGTCAACAAGGTTTGTAAGTACTTGTTGAAACTTGTCTTCATCCAGTCTTACCGGCGGCAAATGATTGTTAAAATGAGAAATAATCTTGTGGTCCGTATATTTTTGTGCAAGCATTTGTATAACTTTTTCTGATGCACTATTCACATTTACTGAGCGCAACAACGGTTTGTCAGCATTCATTCTTGAAACAGTTAAAATATTTTCGACCAAATTTATAAGCCTGTTTGATTGTTCTTCTATGATGCCTACAAACTTTTTCTTGCTTTCTTCATCCAACTTGTCCCACGAACTCAAAAGGGTTTGAGAAAACCCCCGTATACTTGTAAGCGGAGTTCTCAACTCGTGAGATACTGTTGCAATAAATTCTTCTTGTACCGAATCAGACATCTTTTAACCTCATTTAACAAAAAGGGAATAAGCATACGCTTATTCCTCAGTCATAAATTCCTTTTTTGCTTCTTCTATAGCATCTGACAAAATGTCAAGCTGATCCGGAGCAAACGTTACACCTTTCTTTGTTGGAAGCCAAGTTGCACCGTCATCCGTTGTATAGAATATTCTCAAATTGAAATAACTTTTTCCTCTATATTCTGAAATAGAAATTTGTAATTGTTCTGTATCACTTCTTTGAATACTTGCTAAAATTTTTGCTTCTGCCATTTTATTCTCTCCTTTTCAATTAGTAATATTTAACTTTCCATCCGTCCGCAACAACTCTTGCGGTACAGGATTTGCCGTCAGTTATATTTCCATCAGCACATTTTTCTGTATAATCATCAGAGCCTACCGGAATCATTTTCCCGTTATTATGAAGCTTAAATTGGAACAAATCCTTACCCCATACATTAGGAGCTTTGTCAAAACCGTTTGTATCAATTGTGATTGTTCCAACTTCAAAGTCCGGATCTGCCTGTCGTACCGTTTTATCATTATCAACAAAAGCTGTCAAGAAAATAAATACAGATGCCGGAGTTTTAGAAAACTTATACTTTGTGTTTGCATTTATCAAAGCTGATATCAATGCATCCTTTTGACCATCAAACTTTTTGATATCTTTAAAATCACTGTAAGCCATTGTAATTTTGGTTAACCCCAAATAAGGGAACATCTTGCTGAAATTTGGAGTCACCACAATTGATTTATCAACACTCTCTGCACCGGTTCCACCATCTGTTGTTAAATCATCCGGAGAAATAACCGCCAAAACTTCTGCATAACTTCCGTCTGTGTAGTGGTCATTGGCCGTCTGTATTACGTTCTGAAATCCGGTTTCCAGCTGCTCTACAGATTTGGCAAGAATTGCACCTGTTTCATTCTTTTGTATATTTTTAACCAATTGAGGTATAACAAGAGCTGCAATAACGCCTACAATAGTTAATGCGACCAGTATTTCCGAAAGAGTATACCCTCTTTTTCTCATCATATATCCTCCGATTTGACTACATTAGATTATAGCATAGAATTAATAATTGTTAATAATTTGTCTAATGACATTATTTGGGTTAAGATGGGGATATGAACAAGGGGAAGATTGTTGTAGTCGATGATGAAAAAATAGTTACCTCAGCTTTCAGTACGTTATTGAAGGTAGAGGGATTTTCGGATGCACATTTTTTTAACAGTCCGAAAGAAGCTTTAGAATTCTTAAAAAATAACACACCGGATTTGGTTATTTCAGACTTTTTAATGCCGGAAATGAACGGCTTAGAGTTTTTAAGCGAAGTTAATAAAACTTATCCGGAAGTCAGCAAAATTCTGCTGACTGGCTATGCAGACAAAGAAAATGCTATAAAAGCGATTAACGAAATAGGTTTGTACAGATATATAGAAAAACCTTGGAGCAATGACGATTTAATAATAAACATAAAAAATGGTATCGAAAGAAGCTACCTTCTGAGCCAGCTGAGACAAAAGATTCTTGAGCTTGAAGATGCAAAGAAAGAACTTGAAAAGTATTCTCATAATCTTGAACAGATAGTTGACGAGAGAACAGCTGATTTAAAACAATCCAATGCTAAATTAGCAGGAATTGTAACCTATTGCGCAGACGGAATCGTAATTCTCAATGAAGACGGAATTATCGAACAAGTAAACCCTGCTTGCGAAAACCTTATCGGACTCGTTAACAGCAAAATCATTAACGCATCTATTGACGACTTTTTGTTCAGCAAAAAAACATTCATTTCAAAAGAGTTGCATAAGGTTGAAGAGAATGAATTATTCTTGAGAGATTTTTACATAAAAAACCCTTTGAGCAACTCTGTTGTTCCTGTAGAAATAAGCTTTGCGAGAATCAATCCGGAAGATGATTTCAAACGATTTGTGGGTGTGATAAGAGATGTTACCGAACAAAAGAAAGCTGACCGATTGAGAGATGATTTTATCGCAACTCTTACTCACGACTTAAGAACTCCGCTATTGGCTGCAATTCAAACTCTTAAATTTTTCTTGGACGGCGCACTTGGCGAATTGGACGAAAAGCAAAAATTGCTTTTATCAACTATGCAAAAAAGCAACGAAGACTTGCTCGGACTTGTCAATGCGCTACTTGAGGTTTACAAATACGATGCAGAAAAACTAGTGTTGAACAAAACTGATTTCAATATTTATGAATTAACAAAACACGTCTATGACGAACTAAAACCTCTTGCGGACAATAAGAAAATCGACTTTGAGATTGAATGTTCCGACAAAAATCTTGAAATCAATGCTGACAGAAGTGAACTCCGTCGTGTAATCTGCAACCTTTGCGGAAATGCGATAAATTACACCGGAGAAGAAGGAAAAGTCACCATCACGATTAAAAATGAGAGTAACGATTTAATATTTTCTGTATCAGACAACGGATGCGGGATTCCGCAAGAAGATATTCCAAACATGTTCCAAAGATTTTCTCAGGGAACAAGCAAAAAACGTTCCGCCGGAACAGGTTTAGGACTTTATTTATCAAGACAAATTATTGAGTCACACGGAGGAAAAATTTGGTTAGAAAGTGTACTGAATAAGGGAAGCGAATTTTCTTTTATTCTTACTGATACGGTCGTAAACCGTCCGATTGGAGCTGCAAATGATTAATGTTTTACTGGTAGAAGATCACGAACTATACAGAATGGGATTATCTATGTTGTTAGATAAAACCGAAGGGATACATCTGGCAGCAGAAGCAGTTGACGGATTGGACGGGGTAAAAAAAGCAAGAGAATTTTCTCCCGATGTCATTTTAATGGACATCGGTCTTCCTAATATGGACGGAATTGAAGCAACTCAAAGAATCAAGGAGTTTTTGCCGGATGTAAAAATTCTTATATTCACTTCACGTGACGGAGAGCAAGATATATTTGAATCTTTCAAGGCCGGTGCTGACGGATACATAATGAAAGGGGCTTCTCCGGAACAAACAATTACAGCTATAAAATCCGTATACGAAGGAGTTGGCTGGATTGACCCTGCAATCGCAAAGGTTGTGTTCTCTAACCTGCAGAAACCGGCTCCGGTAGCTACTCCGGTAAGCGGAACACATAAAAACAACTACGGTTTGACTGACAGAGAATTGGATGTACTCGCTTTAATGGTAGAGGGACTTTCCAACCCGCAAATAGCAGACAAGCTTGTTATTACGAGGGCAACCGCCAAAGCTCATGTTCACAGTATTCTTCAAAAACTTTGTGCTTCCACCAGAACTCAAGCAACTGTTACTGCAATGAAAGAAGGGTTGGTTTAATGTTCTCAGCTCTTGCAGGTATGATAATGGCGACAAAAGTTCATTTTAACCAAATGAAATACCCGATTGTCAAAAAACAGGACAGAGGTGCTGCAGAATGTATTTACCAAAATGAAGTTAATAAAGTAGAAGTAACCGAAAAGTACGAAAAAAGTCGTATGCCGGAATCCGGTTATATGACACGGGAAGAGTACGAAGCTAAGTCACGTGCAAAATCGAAAAAAGAAATTGAGATTACAGAAGCGGATATGCCAAAAGATTCCAATATGGTTTATGTCCCTCAAAAAACTTTCAAATTGGTGAAATACAACGACCCAATCGGAAGTCCGGAGTTGAATCTGCCACGCAAGCTCAACTTTGACAGACAAATTAACGCTCAAGGAATAATTTCAGGTGATAAAACAATGCTGGTATACCCTGCTGTTTACTATTACGCTCAATCCGATTGCACATCTTGCGATTTATTTTTAATCAAATTGGACCCGACGCTTAGTGATACTGAAAAAGCTATGCGTGCAAACATTGTACAAAGGGAAGAAACCCCACTCCTTTCAACTTCAAAAGATATTGATACAAAATTTATATTCAGAACCCTTACACCAATTGATTTTTCAAGCGATAACAAAAAACTTGCCGTAAAAGAAAAAATCGGTTACCGCCACGACGGAATATGGAAAACAGACCTGTGGATATATGACTTTGACAAACGTGAAGGAACAAGACTTCCGCAAATCAGAGATGCCATAATTAACTACTGGGCTAAAGAAGGCGGAGTTGACTTTGATGAAAACCGTTGGGATATCTATCCAATGGGGTTTGATGCAAACGACGATAACAGAATCATCGTTTGTGCTTACGCATACACAGGCGACGTTCCTAAATTTTTGGGGACTTGGAGTATTGACACGGAAGGAACGAATTCCAGACTGGAATCATTGGACGGGACTGATATCCCTGTATCAGTTATCGGATACAGATTAGCGGAAGATTCAGTCAAAGATGCATCTGAAGTAGAGTTTGAAGCTCGCCAAGCAAAAAAACTTGAAAAAGCTAAAGAAGCTCGAGAAAAAGAAGATAAGAAATTTGATGATAAAGTCAAAAAACTTGAATACCAACGCAAGATTCACCAAATGGATATGGAAACATACTACAAACTCCGTGAACGCAAACAGCAACTAAAAGAAATCAAGAAAAACGGAACTAAAAACGGTGCAACCGGTGTTCAATAGATAAAGATTTGTTAACCCCATGTGCAAATATAAGCAATTTCTTTTATTTAGGATACTTTATTAGAATAAGGTTAGAAAATGAAAGGATAACTATGTCTATTGAAAAAATAGGATTAAATAACACCCCTATTATTGCCGAAAACAAAAAAACAACAAACTTTAAAGGTACAACTATAGGGAATGTTCCGGACGAAGAAAAGTCAAATGCCGTAAAATACATGATTGGCGCAACAGCCTTAGCAGCTGTTATTGCCGTCGGTGTTATCGGACACAAGCACAACTGGTGGAAAGCTGCTAAAAAAGCAGAAGGTGCAGTTGAAAAAGAAGCCAATAAAACAGCTGAAGAGCTGAAAAAGCTTGAAGAAGCTGTTAAAGATAAGAAAGCTGCCCTTGAAAAAGCAAAAAAAGAAGCAGATGAAGATGCTATAAATAAAGCAAAAGAAGAATTGCAGAATGCTGAAAAAGCATTGGAGGAAGCTAAGAACAAATCCGGCGGGGGTAAACCGGTCGAGCCAAAGACTGAAGAGGTCAAAGCAGAAGAGGTCAAACCGGAAGAGACAAAACCGGTTGAACCGAAAACGGAAGAAATCAAACCGGAAGAGACAAAACCGGCAGAACCGAAAGCGGAAGAGGTCAAACCGGAAGAGACAAAACCGGTTGAACCAAAGCCGGAAGAGGTCACACCCGCCGAAACAACCACAGTTGCAGAACAAGTTGTTACTGAATCAGCAGAAAATACAGAAA
>CAKVMU010000064.1 GCA_934773085.1 uncultured Candidatus Melainabacteria bacterium | reverse complement strand
GCAAATATCGCCCACCAGAATGGTTCAGCAATTTTGTAAACTTCAAATTTTCTCAAGTAAAAATATAACCCAATGTTTAAAATAAAAAGAATTACATTTGCAAAAAGCTCAAGTTTTTTAGGACAAACACGCTCTAACCCTTGATTATCCACAAGTACGAGCGCAATTCTTATAATATAAAAAGCTGTCAGGAATGATATCAACGAAAATATTATTCCCACAGTGCCTCCGAGGTTCATAAACAACATTTCTTTTGATGCTAACCCCGCAAAAATAATACCCGACAATGATAATCCGCCAATCAGAAACAAGATAAAATTCGTATAATTCCACTTTTCATCCTCTCTCGGAAGAGTAAGAAATAGAGTCGTTTTTATAAATGCATGTGCCACAAAAAATGCAATAGCAGCTTTTATATTCAAGATTCCGATTGAGAAAAACATCAAACCAAGTTGCGCAGATGTCGAATATGCCAAAACTTTTTTGGGATGAGTTTGTGCGCAAGCCGAAAGCGAACAGATTAGCGCTGTTAAAAGTCCAAGAATCGCAATCACTTTCAAAATAGATTCTTCCAATGTAAAAAATCCGGTAAGTCTGATTAAAACAAACACACCTGAGGCAACCATCGTGGCAGAATGCAAAAGTGCACTGACAGGGAGTTTTGCCTCCATTGCATCAATAAGCCAAGTATAGAATGGAAACTGTGCAGATTTTACGCCTGCTCCGACTACAAACAAACCGCAAATAACCCAAAACAACGGAATTGAAGTATACGCATACCCCAAAGTGGAAATCGCAGTCATATCAGAAAACGAAAGCGTTGTTAAGCTCAAGTTTCCGGAATATTCATAAACAAAATACGAACTCAAAATTATGCTCGTAATGAGTGCCGTATCCCCGATTCTGTTTATTATCAAAACTTTTTTTGCTGCCAAAGACTTTTCTTTTTTAAAATATTCAAACCCAATCAAAAGATAAGATACAATTCCGACTAATTCCCAGAAAACGTAGGTTTGAAAAAGATTTGGACTAAAAAACAATCCCGCCATAGAAAAATTAAAAAGATTCAGTAATGCATAGAACCTGTACGTTTTCTTTTCGTTTTTCATAAACGAAATTGAAAACATTTGTACAACAAAACTCGTCAGAAACAGCACAAACGCAAAAATAAGAGCTGTTCTATCAACATAAAGTCCAAATGACAGAATAAAATCATTTATTTTAACAAAAGGCAAGCAAGTTTCGATTACATTGTCTACTCCAAGTTTGTACAACGCAACTCCACAAAGACTTGCACCTAAAAATGATGACAAAAGAGTCAGAAAATAGATAATTCTTTTGTTCACATATACAGAAAAAAATCTTCCGCACATAATTATCAAGAATATCCAGAACGGCAACAAAAGTATTAAGTATATGTTATCTAAAATTATATCCGCCAAACTACAAATCTCCGTATTTGTCTATATTTTCAGACTGTTTTTTACTGTACATAAGATAAAAAATATAAAGCGCTACAGCCAATTCCACCGCCCCGATTGCGACATAAAACAAAGCCATTACATATCCGTTAAAATTAACATTATCGCAATAAGATGCAAAGGTTACAAAATTGATATTCACTCCCGTCAAAATAAACTCAATTGAAATAAGAACTTTAATAACGTGCTTTGACAGCACTGTTCCTGCAATTCCGATTACGAAAAGAGCCAAGCCTAAAAATAAATAGTGATAAATAGTAATCTCACTCATCCTAGCTCCTTTCTCTTTTCTTGAACAGAGTCAGACCTGCAACAATGATTGTAAGAACAATTGATACAAGTTCAAAAGCCCAAACATATTTTATAAATATTCCGTTTGAAAAAGCATACATTACACCTAACGGATTAGCGGCATGACTTTCTGCAATATTAAACCCTTGCGGAATTACAACAAGTGAAGTCATTCCAAGATAAATAAGTGCAAGAATAAATATTCCACCACAAAGTAGCATAATATATTTTAATGAAGACTCAGTGCTTTTTTCCTTATTTTTTGTGTCTGTAAACATTATACCAAGTCCCAATATTATCGGAACTGCAACACCATAAACCGCAATTTGTATCACTGCATTATATTCTGAACCCAGTACATAAAAGAACATACCTGCTATAAAAAACACAACAATCGCACACAAAAGCGAGTAAAAAATGTTTTTAAATTTCACGGCAAGAATAGCTGTCAGTATCATAACAATAGCTGCAGGATAAAAAATTATCGGATTATCTATTCCATTCATGTATGATTGCTCCTTTGTCCGTTACACTCTGTCTTCAATTTTAAATCCTCAACGTTATCTGTTGCAAGCTCGTATTCTTCGCTCATCCTGATTGCACCCCCAGGGCAGTAATAAGCACAATTTCCGCAAAATATACATTTCTTCAAATCTATTACAATAGCCCCGTCTTCAAACCCGATTGCACCTGTCGGACAAACTCTCAAGCAAGTGCCGCATTTTATGCAATTTTCAACGACCGGTTTTCCACGGAAATTTTCCGGCGGTTCTTTCTTTTTTTCAGGATATTCCAAGGTTACCGGACGCCTGAAAAGATGTTTAAAAACCGTATTCATGCTAAGGAGAATGTACCTAATTTTCTTAAACACAAACACCTCCTGCAATATACTTGATTATTATCATCAAAAACAAATTCAATATTGAAACCGGAAGCAAAACTGTCCACGAGAATTTCAAAAGATCAAACGCAGCCATTCTAGGGAGTGTTGCACGAATCCATATTACAATAAATATCAAGACGAATGATTTTGCAAAGAGCCAAAAAGCTTGTTCAAAATATATCATTATCCCACTAATATTTTCCGGAAAAATAATCACACTCAAATATTTTCCAAAAGGTGAAAGATACCCGCCAAGAAAAAGAATTGAGAGCAACAGAGCATTTGCAAACAACATAGCATACTCACTTAGGTAAAACATTGCAAATCTCATGCCGGAATATTCCGTATTATACCCGCAAATCAACTCACTTTCCGCTTCCGGTAAATCAAACGGGCAACGATTAAGCTCCGCAAGAGTGCAGATAAACATTATCACAAAACCGATAAAACAAGGAATTGCAAACCATCCGAACATCCCCCATTTGCTGCTTTGCGCAAGTGTAATTTGGGTTAAATTCATAGAAGATGCCAACACCATTATTGACAAAGCTGTAAATGCAACAGGAAGTTCATACGCAAGGATTTGCGAAATATTTCTCATTGCGCCGAACAGCGAATATTTATTATTGCTTGCCCAACCTGCAAGAAGAATACACAAAACGGGAAAAGTACCAATTATTATGAATATCAAAAGATTGGTTTGAAAATTCATGAACGTAAACTCAGCACTGTATGGAATTAGCCCCAATGCAATCATTACAGGCACAAATATTAAAATCGGCGCAAGGTTGAACAAAACTCTATCCGCACCTTTGGGAGTGACGTTTTCCTTACACAACAATTTCAATGCATCCGCAACTGTTTGTAATACCCCCCAAAATCCGACTCTGTTTGGTCCTTTCCTTTGAGTAAAAAATCCAAGAAGTTTTCTCTCAATCAAAACTAACGCAAGAATTATAACCAGTAACACTGCGAAAATAATACAAAGAGGTATAACATAAAAAGTTATATCCCCGAATATTTGTGGGATATTATGTTTTGCAAGGAATTCTATGTATAGAAAATACAAATAATTCACTACTTGTCTACCTCCGGTAAAATTATATCAAGAGAACCACTGATTGCGATAGCATCATTAAGATAAGTTCCGACAAGTATTTTTCGGAGCAAATTCACTGAATAATACGAACCCGTTCTCCATTTCAAACGATATGGAGATTTATCACCGGTCGATTTTATGTAACAGCACGCAAGCCCCCTCGGTGCTTCTATTTCACTTTCAAATTCACCTTCCGGAAGTTTTAAATTAATCGGATTGATTAATTTTTGTTCAAAAAGAGTTTCCTTAATTTTTTCAATCGCCTGACGTGCAATTTTTATACTTTCCCGAATTTCCAAAACTCTTGCCTTGTACCTGCTCCAAGAATCCTTACCATCAAGAACAACCGGAGAAAACTCAATGTCTTGATATAAATAATCTCCCTTTCTAAAATCAAGTTTCACACCGCTTGCACGAAGATTCACACCGGTAATTCCGTCATTAATTGCCAAATCGGGTTCAAGAATTCCCTTACCCACAGTTCTGTCTTTAAAAATAGGATTTTCAGTAATTATTCTCTCATAATCATCCACTTTTTCAGGAAGTATGTTAAGGATTTTTTCTGCATCTTCCAAATCAAAAATATCCCTTCTTACTCCGCCAAATACAAAATAATTATTCATCATTCTTTGACCTGTAATTTTTTCAAAGTATTCAAGAATAAGTTCACGTTCTCTGAACGCATAGAAAAACGGTGAAACTGCACCCAAATCCATTAAAAACGCACCTATCCATAACAGGTGAGATGCGATTCTGTTTAGTTCGAGCATGAGCAGACGAATGTTTTTTACCCTTGGTGCAAGCTCCACACCGAAGGCTTTTTCAACATTTCTACAAAGTAACTCTGAATAGAAAAAACCTGCCAAATAATCGATTCTGTCCACAAGCGGAAGATATTGTATATAGCTGAGTTTTTCAGCCATTTTCTCCATCCCTCTGTGAAGATAGCCTACGTCCGGCTCACAAGAGGTTATTTTTTCTCCTTCAAGTTCAAGTATAAGCCTCAAAACCCCGTGTGTTGACGGATGTTGAGGCCCCAGATTAAGCTTGAGTTTACTCATTCCAACTTAGCCTTTCATCAGACTCTTTGTAATCCTTTCTTAGAGGATGCCCTTCCCAACTTTCAGGCATGTAAAGACGCTTTAATTCATCGTTTCCCAAAAATTTTATGCCGAACAAATCATAGATTTCTTTCTCATCGACAACTGCTGAATCAAAAATCTTTGATACACTTTCTGCCTCATCTCCGACGATGATGGAAATTAATACATCTTCTCCATCCTCAATAGAAAAAAGTCGATAAGTAAGTTCAAACATACCATTCTCAAGTTGAGTCGCTATGATTTCTTTAAGCATATCGTATCTGTAATTTTTACGAACGAAATCAAGAACTTTTGCAATGCTTGTCTTAACCAGAATCTTACTTCCGGTCATTTCACAATCTCTGAATATATCCTTAAATTCAATTATATTCATATTCACCTGCTTTCGTTTAAGTTATTCCACTCCGAGCTTTGTGACTTCAAGCTCATTATTAATAAGAATTCCGCAGCTCTCCTTTAGTTTGGAATTATGAGCCGCCATAAATTTTTTTCTGTCCACAATTGATTCTGTTTTTATTTTAAGTTGAAGTTTTCTTATTGCATCCAACAGCGATTCCGGCTTGGGCGGACACATCGGAAGGTAAATATCCACCGGAATAATTCTGTCAATTCCCTTTACCACTGAATAAGATGTCTTGGCGAACATTCCTCCGCCACAAGTACACGCACCCATAGCAATCACATATTTTGGCTCCGGCATCTGTTCATACAAGCGTAAAAGCGCCGGCGCCATTTTATGAGTAATCGTTCCTGCGCAAATCAATAAATCAGCCTGCCTTGGCGAACCACGAAAAACTTCTGAGCCAAAACGTGCAATGTCATTGTTTGATGCAACAGTTTGCATCATTTCTATCCCGCAACAAGATGTTGCAAAAGTAAGCGGCCATAAGGAATTTGCCCTACTCCAGTTAAGTATGAAATCAATAGAAGTTACAATAACATTCATCAAATCCACCTCAACATTTTTTTATTGATTGCATAATATAATCCTAACAACAAAATTCCCACAAAAATGAATGCCTCCGCAACAGCAAATAACCCAAGAGCATTCAGTGAGACCGCAAACGGATACAAAAATATCGTTTCAATATCAAAAATTAGGAACAAAATTGCATAATTAAAATACTTTATATCAAACTTAATTTTTGCATCCCCAAAAGGCAGTATTCCGCACTCATAAGTTGATTCTTTAACAGAAGAAGATTGCTTGTATTGGCAAACAAATCCAGCTACAATCATCGCTATTGCTAATAGTGCCGAAAGCACTGTGAATATTGCTAAACAAACAAGTTCTTTCAATAGGTTGCCCCCTTTTTGATATTTTCCATTAAAAACTTTTTTGATACAATAGATTATTATATAATATTAAGACGAATTTATGCGACAACCTTCTATATTTTTATTGACATTTGCTACGATATCCCTATAAACGACAACAATTATTTTGAAATAAATCTATATGACATAGAATTCGCTTGCAAAGTTAGAATTTTCAATGTAAAATGTGCAGTGTGAGGTGTGTGTATTTATGATTTTACCTGTAGGTTCAAATTTGATGATACCAAAAAATTCGCATAATGCGTTGCGCAAAACAAACCCGAATTATTATGTTAATTTTACATCTTCTGACTCATCGAAAACTAAAGAAAATAAAAAGACCGGTTTATATTGCACATCCGCTATTCTCGGTTTGGCAGTTATTAGTGGCTGTGCAATAGCTCTGAAGCACAAAAAAGTTAAATACCCTGTCGATATTGAATACCGCAAATCATTACTCAGAGATATGAATTTACCAGAAAATGAACATAAACAGCTACGTTCAATCATTGGTTGCGAAGAATTAAAAGCTATTATGAAAACCGCCAAAAAGGAAGATTTTCTCCCAGGGATAAAGACCTATAGAGCAAACAAAGAAGTGTTTTTCCCAGAGAAAGAAAATGTAAAAAGCGGAAAATTTTTAGCAAATTTGCATACTCATACAATCTATTCAGACGGTAAATTAACTATAGCAGAGTTATTGGAGCAAGGCGCAAAGTATGGGGACGAGCGAGTTGCAAAACTTGGCAAAGATAATCCGTTTTATCTTGCAATAACCGACCACGATACATTAGAAGGATGCAAAGAAGCTGTTAAAATAATAAAAAATAATCCTGAAAAATATAAGAATTTGCGCTTGATATTAGGGATAGAAAATTCTGCGCTTGCAGAATCTCCAAACTTGCTTAAAGGACCTGTGCAAGTACATATGATTACCTATGGAATAAACCCTTTTGATAAAGAACTTAATAATTTAATTCAACAAAAAATCAATATTAATAAACAAAATATTGAAAAAGTTTTGCATACTGCAAACACAGAATTTGCCTCAATTTTAGACTCATTTGGAGTGAATTATAATTACAAAGAACTGTCAAAAATGGTTCCGGCTATCGGTTGCGGAATTAAATCTGTAGGATACTACCACAAAGATTATATGCAATTCAGATTGATTTATTCTGCCGCTGTTGAGAAAAACAAAGAATTAACAAAATATCTGAAATCAAAAAACATAAACATGGATTTCTGCACCCCGATTAATATAATTAAGAAAGACCCTGATTACTCAAAAGGACAGAAATATTATGATTATTATTTTGAAGCAATTAAGGCTCACATCAAATCTCAAATCCCAGAATCAAACTACAAATTTATTGATGAACACTTGAAAAATATTCCTAGTGATATCATACCAACTTTGAACAGATTGGAAGAAAAAATAATGCAATCCGCACCTGAGTATAAAATTCTACCTGCAGAATTTTATACTTTTGAAAATCTGGTAAAATTTTATGCTAACAAAGAATATGGACAAATGGGAATCGCACACCCCGGAGTTGTTTTCCCGTATGCAAATTTGAAAGACGACGAAAGTACACTCCGTTTCTTTGATATATTGTATAAAGATTTTAAAACTTGGGGCGGAGAAAAAGCGGTATATGCAGAAGATAACTATGCCGTATATTATAACGAAATTGAAAATCTGCATAATAAGTTAGAAAAGATTAGTGAAAAATATGGACTGTTAAAAACCGGCGGTTTGGATACTCACGTAAAAGACATTTTTGCTTCAAAATAAATTTTTTAGTTGTAAAATCTTATATTATATAATATTAAGACGAATTTATGCGACAACCTTCTATATTTTTATTGACATTTGCTACGATATTTATCTTATCCGCTCCGGCTTATTCTGCCATTAGGGGTGGCATAGACTACTCCATCCCCATAGATTACAGCAAATTGTCCGAACCGAATCTGGCAAGCAAAGCAACTGATGCTTATAACAAAGCTCTTCTAGCTGATAATAAAGATGCCGAAGAAATGACCAATGCATTAATGCTTTATTCAATACTTAAAAACATAAATCCTACAAACATTGACTACTCAGTAAAACTCGGGATTCTGTACGAC
>CAKVMU010000063.1 GCA_934773085.1 uncultured Candidatus Melainabacteria bacterium | reverse complement strand
ATCATACTAACCCTTTACGCTGCGTGTAATAGCCTCAATAATTCTTTTAACTTTAATTACCTTGATGTCTTTCACATCTTCAGAAACATCATTTGCTTCCGGAATAATTATCTGTTTAAATCCTAATTTTTGAGCCTCATTAATACGTTTATCAATATGGTTAACCGCTCTTATTTCTCCGGACAAGCCAATTTCACCAACGATTGCAGTATGCGAATCAAAAACGACATCTCTCACACAAGTAATTATCGCAAGAGCTATACCCAAATCCGCAGCAGGCTCATTAACATCAATACCGCCGATCACGTTCACATAAACATCTTGTTTGGAAAGATTCAGCCCTATTCTTTTTTCAAGAACAGCAAGTATTTGCAAAACTCTGCTAATATCAACACCATTAGCCACCCTTCTCGGAGCCGGATAAGGAGTCGTACCGACAAGAGCCTGTATTTCAACCAACAACGGACGAGTTCCCTCGCTGGTAACAATAATTGTACTCCCTGGGGTTTGTGTTTGGTTGTACTCTTTCAAAAACAATTCACTCGGATTAATTACTTCGCTTAGCCCCTTTGAACTCATTTCAAAAATTCCGACCTCAGAAGTGTTGCCGAAACGGTTTTTTATTGAACGCAAAATTCTGTATGTTTTGTATTTGTCACCTTCAAATTGAATAACCGCATCTACCATATGTTCTAGAACTTTCGGCCCCGCAATATTCCCTTCTTTTGTAACATGCCCTATCACAATTATTGAAATATTGTCGTTTTTCGCAACACCCATCAAAGAATTACAGCACTCACGAATTTGCGAAACACTGCCGGCTGAACTTTGTATTGTTGATGTATAAATAGCTTGTATACTATCAACAATAACCAAATCCGGCTTCATTTCCAAAACATGTTTTTTTATTAATTCAAAGTTCGTTTGCGGGTAAATGTACAGATTGTCTGATTTTACCCCAAGTCTCTCTGCTCTCAACTTAATCTGACTTGCAGACTCCTCTGCTGACACATATAAAACTTTTTTCCCCTGTCTGCAAAGTTCTCCGCTAGTCTGCAATAAAATTGTAGATTTGCCAATACCCGGATCGCCGGCAAGCAAAACAAGAGAGCCTTGAACTATTCCACCGCCAAGAACCCTGTCAAATTCCCCAATTCCGGTTGTAGTTCTTATTTCTGAATTCATCGCAATTTCAGACAACTTTTGCGGCGGATTATTATCCGGTAAACTTACAACAGCAGACTTTTGTTCTCCAGCAGAAATTTCTTCGACAAAAGAAGCCCATGCCCCACACTCAGGACACTTTCCTAAATAACCGGCGGTTTCATAACCACAGCTTTGACATACATACTTTGATTTTACTTTTGCCATGACTTATTGATTCATCGGAATAATCAGCTTTTGACCTATTGATAACGCATTCGGATTTGCCATTTTATTAGCTTCCTGAATAGCATTAACTTTACTCATATCAAAAGACCCGTAAAATCTGATAACAATACTTTCTAATGTATCGCCTTCTTTTACAACATACTCTTCATTCGTAAGTGTTGTAGCTGCAGGCTTTGAAGCTGCACTGTCAGCCGGAATAAATGAGAATTTACCAGTTGATTCAATTCTAGGTTTCTTCGGAACAACCATATCATCCTTAGGTGTTGAGAAGTTAACCAACAAACTTACTAATGTTGTGATAGCTAATGTAGCAATTACACCTAGAATCAAACCTGTTACAAAATACACCTGAGGTGCTTTTTCGTTCTTTTGCGGTTTTACACCAAATGATTGCCAAAGCACATCTAATTCACGTGTTTTGTTTTGTGATTTATAGAAATCTTCATCCTGATGTTGTTTGTTATATCTGGACAAAGCCTCCATCATAGCAACTTTTTCTCTGGTAATATTTGATCTTCTAAGTGTTGTACTTTTCATTAGTCCTCACAAACCGACAGTTTTTACCCCAATACAGCACTGTCATACTATAGAAAATTTAACATAAAATCTTAAATAGCGCAAATTTGTAAACTTATATGTAAATATATATTAAGCATCAGTCTTTGTTGATACTAAAATACACATCCTTAAGCCTTTTTTTGCTTATATGGGTATACAATTGGGTTGTCGAAACGTCGCTGTGACCAAGAAGTTCCTGCACCACTCTCAAGTCTGCCCCATTTTCCAGCAAATGAGTCGCAAAACTGTGTCTCAAAGTATGTGGAGAAATATTTTTATGTATAATTTTTCCTCTTTCATGTATAAAATTATACACATCTTGTCTTGTTAACAAGCGCCCATTATCTGATATCAACAATTTTTTTGAAGATATTTTGTATTTCTTCACCGCAAGCTCCCTAATAGGTAAAAACTTGTTCACTGCTTGCTTCGCAACTTCTCCAATAGGTATTATTCTTTCTTTTGAACCTTTACCAAAACATCTGACATACTTGGAAGCTAAGTCTATGTCATTAACTTTAAGGTTAACAAGCTCCGAAACTCTCAATCCGCAGCTGTACAAAAGTTCCATGATAAGAGATTGTAGCGGCGACAAATCCGAATGTAACATTTCCTCAATCTCTTTTAATGAAACCACTTTAGGAAGTCTTTGCGGAACTTTAGGCTGCTCCAATGTCGAAGCAGGGTTCTTTTTTATCAACTCCATAGAATATGCCCATTTGAAAAAGCCTCTCAAGGAAGCAACCTTTCTTATTATGCTTGTCGGTGCCAATTTCTTCTCTTTTAGGGAGCGCACGTATGTATTTATTGCAATTCTGTCAACATCATCAATCTCTGAAACATTTTCAGCAAAAGCGTATAAATCTCTACGATATGCGTCAATCGTATTTTCAGAAAGACCTTTTTCTAACTCAAGATATTCTAAGTATTGAGATATTACATCATATACAATCATAAGCGTAAGTAAGCTTCTTTTATCAAATAATCTTCAAGCATTTTCTTATCCGCAGAAGATAATTTCATATCATTTATCATTATACAAAACACATATTTTTTACCATTTTTTGAAGTTAAATATCCGGCAATCGAGCTTATGTCTGAAAGAGTCCCTGTCTTAGCTCTCAAGTTATCTTTGATAGAAAGCATTCTGTGAGTAAGAGTACCTTCTCCAGGATGAGGAAGCATTTCCATAACCTTGTTGTTTCTGTTTTTATACAAAGACGCTGTAACAAAATCAGCTGACACAAGGTTGTTCTTAGACACTCCACTCGCATCAGCAATTCTTATTCTTGAATTATCTAAATTATTTTTAACACAATAGTCATTAAACATCTTTATTCCGGAAGCATCCGTACCTGTGCTTAAATCGCAATGTTGTCTTCCCGCAAGTTTAAACAATGTCTCAACAACCATATTATTACTGTTCTTAAATATATCATTTATCGCAGAATCCATATCATGCTCAATCTTGTCCAAATATTTATCAGACGGTCTCACTACATCTATTACATATGAATCCTTCAAATAAACATTCTTACTCTCCAATGCTTTTGTGAGCTGGACATCAAAATATCTTTTTAAATTATTCGTGGGAACAAAAACCGTTGTCGGGCGAGCAACCGTCCCTGACAGAACCAATGTATTGGCAGAAACGGCAGAATCACGATGGAGTTGAATATCAGTTACACTGCCGGATTTTATATTATTAAAAAAGACCAACGGATAACTGCTTGGGTTTATTATAACAGCAGGAGCATTTCCTTCCGGAGGCATAATCGTCAACTTAATCAAATTTCCATCCAGATTATATGAACCAAACCTTGGCATAAGAGAATTCATGTCGTCATCCCATTGCCAACCTTCACCCCAAGTCTTGTTGTCCAAAATTCTGTCTTCAATATAAATTCTTTTTGAATCTTTCTTTACATATCCTAACATTTTTTTCAAATCACCAGACTTTAAGTACGGGTCAGCACCCAGTTTTATAACAAAAGAATCCTCTCCACGAGAATAAATTGAAGTTTCAAATTTATAATCTTCACCCAAAGTATCAACAATAGCCGGAGTTGTCAGAATCTTTTGAACAGAAGCTGGATTCATCAACATTTTATCGTTAAGAGAATAAACAATGTTTCCGTTATCCGCATTTTTTATAGATATTGCAATAGATTCTGTATCGACACCAGATTCTTTTATCACAGAAGTTATATCACTTTTCACCGATTTTGCCGCTTGCGCATTAAGCACGAATGCCAACATCACAAGAATTAGAGTTACTAATTTTTTCATTTTATTAACACCTCATAAGAATCCTTGATATCATCAAGAACCCTGCATTTATTTCTAAAATCATACATTTCATCTAAATCACAAACAGCTCTTATTCCACCTTCAATTTTATTAATTTCACTCATTATATCGCCCTTGTAATCAAGAATCATTGAATGTCCTAAATTTTTCTCACCGCCACGCAAATCTCCGGTCTGCGTGAGCGCAACAAAATAAGATTGATTTTCCACCGCTCTGGAAGTTGTCATTGAATCCCACGGAATCTTTTTATTCGCTCCCCAAGCAGCCATATTCACAAGTATATCTGCTCCGGCTTTACGGTAAGCACGATAAATTTCCGGAAACCTTATATCATAACAAATTGTCAAACCCAGTTTTACACCATCCAATTCAACCATCACCGGATTTGCTCCACGGGTTATAAAATTTCCTTCATCACAACCATAATATGAAAATAAATGATTTTTCTCATAAGTACAAACCAACTCGCCCTTACGATTAATCACCGGACAGGTATTGTACATTTTCCCAGCCCTTTTTTCAATAAAACTCCCGCCGATAATATTAACTCCAAAATCCTTGGCAATGTTTTTTAACATACATACTGAATCGGCATCAAAAATATCTTCCGCGCACTCAGGAAAAGAAGGACAATCCCAGCCCGAAGTCCAAACTTCAGGCAAAAAGACAAAGTCAGATTTTTCATTCGAAAGTTCTTCTCTTAATAAATTTTCTACTTTTTCAATATTTTTTTTCTTATCTGCAATAACAGAACCGATTTGAACTGCTAACAAGCTTACTTTCTTCGCCATAGACCAAACCTAAAAACCTTTTTATAAGCCTCAGGAGCTTCTTGTTCCAATTTTTCCAAGCTTGTCTGAAGCTTTAACCTCGCTTCTTCTTCATTATCGTTTTCACCAACATAAATTGGCTCACCATATAAATTAATTAGATTCACGTTGAAAATTGGCATTCTCAATCCATCCCAAGATGGAAGTTTTGCAAAATTAAAATTACTTGAATACCAATAAACAGGCACAATCGGGACACCTGCAAGTTTTGCAATTTTGACAACTCCATCCTTTGCAACCTTAGCCGGCCCTCTCGGCCCATCAATCATCATTGCACAATTTTCACCGTTTTTCAAAGCCTCAATCATTTGCATAGAAGCTTCTACTGCACCTCTTTTACCCTTTGAACCACGGATTAATTTAAAGCCCCATTTGCCAACAACTCTTGCAATAACTTCTCCGTCTTTTGAACGGCTAACCAGAACATTTGTATTCGCACGGTTCTTTAGCCCATGAACACAAAACTGGTGCGCATGCCACATTGCATAAATACACGGCTCACACTCCGGATTATTAACCTCTACAATATGAGTAAAAAATTCCTGTAACTTAAATATTGAGTAAACTGTGTTTGAAAACTTCTCAATATTATCCTTATTCAACAATCTAACCATTCTTAAATTATACAATAAAACGCAAGAAATGTGGTATACTTGTTCTATGAAAAGATTAAAATATTTAATTACAACATTAATACTTGCGCAAACAATGGCTTTTGCGAACTTTAATGACATCTATGTAGCGGATATTCAATACGATTGGATTAACAAATCCGAAGTAGAAAAAGAGTCCATTATAAACGAAGTTCACGATATTATTTTTGAAAAAGATATCGCTAAAATTGAAGATTTCAAATCTCAATTAAAAGACAGACGAAAAGACAAAGACTATTTGAAGCACTATTATGCAGCCTCTGCCGGCTACAAAGAAATCGGGGATTATAATATCTCTGCTTTTTACTACAAGAACAAAAATTACATCTATATGTATGCTCTTCAAGACAAGAAAGATGTTTCGAAGTCCTATTACTACGATGCTCTCGGACACTTAAGATATGTAGATTTTATTTACGGGGAATATCCGGAGTTTCCATATTACTCAATTCAATACAGGACTTCCGGCAAACCGGTCAGCGCTATCTATTTTGTATCAAAAGATACACAATATTTGTATGCTCCGGACGGAACTTTCACCGGACTTTGGTACAAACATAATTTATACGACAAACACTCTAAAGTAATTCTCACAAGGACAACTTACTAATGGATTACGCTCAAGCAATCGGAGAAATTTTAAAAACAAAGAGATTAACGATATCCTCAACCGAATCCTGCACAGGCGGGCTTTTGAGTTCTAAATTAACGGATATTTCCGGAAGCTCAGAGTACATAACACTCAACCTTGTCACTTACGCAAACGAGGCAAAACACAAAATGCTTGGAGTAAAAGATGAGACGCTCAAAATTTTGGGAGCTGTGAGTGAAGAATGCGCATATGAAATGGCTAAAGGATTATTTGAACTAACCGGCTCTGACATATGCGTGTCCACAACAGGAATTGCAGGACCAACAGGTGGCAGTAAAGAAAAACCCGTTGGATTAATGTATTCTACAATCTACACAAAAGACAAATTTAAAACCTACAAAATCCTTATGCCTTCCACAACTCCCCGAATAAAAATGAAGGAATTATTCGCAGAAGAAGTTTTGAAAAACATTTTTAATTTTTTGCAATAAAAACTCTCTGAAAAAATTTTAATATTCGCATAAAAAAAGAGGCGGTTTTTAAACCGTCTCTTTTATATCTTTATAATTTTTCCGGATTTCTCAACGGTATCAATCTGTCTAAGTCAGAGTTAATACTGAAGTAGAATCTTGCAGTTCCCTGTTTGTAATCACTTGTAAGAGGGAAACCTATACCGACTTGAGCTGTAACCCAATCTGTCAAGTTAAGATAAGTTCCAAAGCCCACACTGTGCAAGAATGATTGAGTATAATTGTATGTATTTCCGTTCTCACCAATCCAGCCCCAATCATAGAAGACTGCAAGTCTTAGTCTTTCATCTAACCAAGGACAAACTTTATCAAGTAACGGCATTGGAGTTCTATATTCGACTGTACCTGTAACACCGTAGTCACCAATCAATTCAGCCGGTTGATAACCTCTTAATGTGTAAGGACCGCCCATTTGCATTTGTTCAGCTGCAAACAACTTGTTTGGTGAATACTGACCACCAACTCTTACGACACCCATACTTCTTGCGAACAATCTTTGTACACGAGTTGCATTCGCAGTAAGCTTGAAGAACGCTTTATCACTGTCAGAACCCATTTTATCGGTTCCGCCCATACCAAAGTCAAGACCAAGGTTTCCAATCCATCTGCCGTAGCTGTCATCAGTCATACCATACAAACCGGAACGCCATACGTGAAGACTGTAGTCAGAAAGATAATCCTTCTTGCCTGCCGGCATCCAAGTTGTACTTGCATTTACGAAGTCATAACCTGTATATAAGAACAAATCAGATTTAGCGGTTTGAACCAACGGTTGAGTTAATTTAAAGAAGTAACTTTGTGCGTTACCTTTAACATTCGCTCCTCTGAATGGTCCACCTAATTTTACGTGTGAATCTGAAAAATCGAATGACAATCTTGTACCGTAAGAGCTTACCGGCAATGAATATCCGGCTAACCAACCGGTAGAACCTGATGACAGAATAGTACCGCCATAGATTTTATCACCCAAACCGGTCAAGTTATCCATACCGATTAAGAATGAAACTCTTTGAGCTCCTGTATAAGATCTGCCGTAATCGTCATATGCAAAGTTCAAATTAACAGGGAATCTATCTCTTACATTAAGAGTGATTGCAGTGTTTTCATCACCTTCAGGTTGACGTTCAACTTCAGTCTGAACCTGAACATAATCTTCTCTATTGATTTCTTTCATAGCTCTTTGAAGGTTCTTAGCATTGAAAACTTCACCTTCTCTAAGCCCTGCTTTACCCATAATAATATGCTTCAAGTACCATTCTCTGGTCCATTTTTCGCCGTCGATATTCATTTCGCCGACTTTACTTTCAATAATCTTGATTGTAGCAACACCATCAACAATTCTCTGTGGTGGAACCGTTGCATATGAAGTCAAATAACCTTTTGAATGATACAAATTTGTAACTTTCGAACAAACTTCCAAAAGTTCATCAAAGAAAATATCTTCACCTAAAACTTCCAAACCTAATTTTTGAAGTTCTTCATCTGAGATTACCGTATTTCCTTCGAAATTAATCTTTTCAAGCAAAAAGTGAGGATTGTACAAC
>CAKVMU010000062.1 GCA_934773085.1 uncultured Candidatus Melainabacteria bacterium | reverse complement strand
ATACTTGGAGGGCCACTTCCTGGGAAGATAGCTCGTTGCCAACATCTAATTTAGGAAAAAGACGAGAATTGATGGATTTCAATTTTCGTCTTTTTTATTATATGTTTTTATTCATACCAACCTCTTGAGGGATTTATTTTGTCACATTTCTTTGAGATCAAAGAAACGTGACGCAAAGAAACTCTTGAGCTCGATAGTCCCCTCATCCGACACTATGTGTCACCTTCTCCCGCTGGGAGAAGGAATTATTTGCGTAAATGAATAAAAAAAACGAGAGAGGTAGCCCTTTGGCGTACCTCATTCGTTGAATGTCGAAGTTCTAAATTATTTAAATATTCCACATTCTACAATTTTTGTTTAATCCTGACTTGTCCATTGTCCATAATAATCTTCGTCGCTGAACTCGTGTTCTTCTAAAACATTGCCATGTCTATCATATCTTATTGTTCTAACAACATCGATTTTTCCATCGCCGTTGCTGTCTTCTGTATAGTTGACAATTCTATTGTCTTCATCTAACTTCCAATTAGCTTCATATTTTAAATTACCATTTTCGTTGTTTACTTTGTAATTTACTTCTTGTGATGTGACTTTAAATACACCAGAACGATATAGCTTTGCTTCTGAAATGCCACCAATCGCATCATGAGAATCAAGAACTCCATTATGATTGGTATCAAATATACTCAGAACTTTTTGAGTTTCTTTAGGTTGGGATTTTATTTCCATACCTTCTTGTACATTTAACTTTGTTCCATTTATGTTTAGTGAAAACCCTTTGCTCATGTTTCTACTCCTTTATAAGTTAATCTACGTGTTTTTTATTTTGTGCCTATGACATGTATAAGTTTTTGTTTTTTTGAATTGCCACATTTGCACAGCATGTTTACAAAAGTTTACAATTTAACAACTAATAAAGATGATGAGGCACGCTAATAGTCTCTCCAGTTGCTTAATTACATGCCTATCAACATGTCTAATTTTAAATTTTGTAAAAAAATGCTTGCTCAAACCAATAAATTATCTTAAAATAAAAAAAAGAGCCAAAAATGGCTCTTGGAATTAAGAATAGCTGGAAGTATGAAAAAGATTTACAATATTATTTAACCTAAAATCCCCATGAGAATCTATTAGTAACCTCGGGGATTTTTTATTGTATAACCGGCTATTAGACAGTTAGGTAATAAAAAGGTTCTGACCCAGATATAGCCAGAACCTTTTTTAATGTACAAAAATTTTCTTACTTAATTTTGAAAGATATATTTGCGACCGCAGTAACTTTCTTATCAATAGATGAAGAATCATTTATACCCATATCAGAAACATCAGTTGAATTAACCGGTGTTATTTGATAAACGCCCATTCTAACGGATTGAATTTTACCAACACCGTTATGCGTTGCTTTCAACATTGAAGCGGCTCTGTTCTTTGCATCTTTTGAAGCTTTTTCAAGCAAAGAAACTTTTAATTGCGGCAATTTTGAGTAGTCATATGAAGGCACATCAACGCTTATATCAATATTTTTACTAATAAGACTCTGTATATCAACAGCGATATCCTTGATTAACTCAACATTATCGGATTTTATTGAAATCGGTTGAGAAAGGTTATATCCCTCAATAACATTTGTTGAATACCCTGTTTTAGGGTCATTTTTGTATGTATTATAGCCATTGGAAGCTTTTAGTTCATAATCTTTTATACCTTTGGATTTAAGATATTCTTCCACTGTTTTTATTTGACTTTGAGCAGCTGCATAAGCATCCTGTTTATTAGCTCTTTTTACTTGGATAGTGAAGTTAAGAGAGCCGGAATCGGATTTAACAATCTCGTAGGCAGAGCCTGTAACGGAAATTACATTGTTTGACAATGATGATGAAACTACTTTTGCGCAGCAAACTAGCGCAAGCGAAGCGATAATACCAACTGTCAAAACTTGAAACTTTTCTATTTTTTCAAACATAATAAACTCCTTATTTTATACATTACCAGTAGAACTATTTCTGTCATCTTCCAACTGTCTAAGTTGTTTTGCATCCACTTTTTCGTCCGGAGCATAGTTGGTGATTCTTGAGACTTCAATATCGACATTGACATCAGCATCAACCATTTCAATTTCGCCCTTTTTAAATTCTTTGATTTTTCCGTCTTCAAACTTAACTGCAACAGAGTTATTGAGAAATTGAATGAAGCAAACTTTTCCTAAACCTGCCGGAGTCATTACTGTTGAGCCAACTGGCGGCATACCTTTTGCTGCATCAATGTAGTTTGAATATTCGTACGTAAGGCAACAAAGAAGTCTTCCGCATGTTCCGGAAATCTTGGAAGGCGCAATCGGCATTCCTTGGTCTTTTGCGAGTTTTACGTTAATTGATTCAAATTTTCTTAAATAAGATGAGCAACAGAACGGTTTTCCGCAAATGCCTGTTCCGTCCATAATAGAGGATTCATCACGAACTCCTATATGGCGCAAATCTATTCTCATTCGTTTAAAAACTTGAGTTAAGTCTTTTAGCAATTCTCTGAAATCAACTCTTTCCGGAGCGGTGTAATAAAAAGAAATTTTTCTTTTGTCAAAGGTAAGTCTGCACTGTACCAAATTCATGTTTAGGTGGTGTTTTTTTACCAAATCTTTGCATTTGAAGAACGAAGTAACTTCTTCTTTTTTAATCTCCTCATAAATCATCATATCTTCTTGAGTCATTACTCTGAGAAATTCAAATGCAGCAGGCGTTTTTTTTGATTCTTCAAACAACTTGGCAACTTCAGAATTAACGAGAAAAGCTTTCATTACTTCTTCGCCTTTTTCTGTTCTCGCCAGAATTAACTTTCCGTCGATATCCAAATCATCACGAACCTTAGTTAAAGGAACAAAAACATTTTTTAAATACTTAACAGCGTATTTAATCATAACTTTCTTCCTTTTTAAGTTTTCTATTCATAAGTTTAGACAAAACCTCTTGCGGAGTTATATCTGTGTAAACAGCTTCGTAAATTGCGCTGGAAACCGGAACTTCTTCCCCTAGTTTTTTCGCCAAATCGCAAACCGCTTTAGATGTTTTAACACCTTCTGCAACGGAACCGAGTTCTTTCAGAATATCATCAACTTTTTTACCTTGACCTAACATAGAACCTACTGTATAGTTTCTTGACATTGGGCTTGAGCATGTTGCAATCAAATCTCCCATTCCGGACAGACCGTAAAGGGTGGAAGGATTTGCTCCCAATTTAACGCTGAGTCTTACTATTTCAGCCATACCTCTTGTCAAAAGACTTCCCATACAATTGTCTCCGAGGTTCATAGAGTGAGCAAAGCCGGAAGCGATTGCAATTACGTTTTTAAGGCTTCCCCCCAGTTCTACACCTATTACATCGTGATTTGTGTAGAGTCTGAATCTGTTTGGTACATTGCAAGCTTTTTGAACGAATTCTGCAACTTTCATGTCTTCACAGGCAACAGAGGCTGCAGTTGGTTTCCCTTGCAGAACTTCTTTTGCTAATGTAGGACCCGATAAGATAACAACTTTTTGTTCCGGAAGTACATCTTTTATAACTTCGGACATTCTCATAAGTGTATTTAATTCCAAACCTTTAGATGCATTTACAAGTGGCACGTTCGGATTAATTCCGGCAGCTTTTAGTTGTTCACAAACAGGTCTTACTCCGCCTGTAGCAACAACTGATAAAATAATATCGGCGCCATCAATTGCTTTTTTTAAATCAGATGTGATTTCAACTTTTTTATCCAACTGTACTTCCAAAGGTTTTGCACAGTGTTTATTAACAACCAACTCTTCGTTTAAGTCAGATTCTCTGCCCCAAACGGTAATCTCTTCAAAGTTATCATTCATTAGCCACGCTAATGTTAAACCCCAACACCCCGGACCAAGCACTGTTAATTTCATAAATTGCGTTCCTCCTCGCATTCTCTGCTTAAATTATACTATAAAATCGGCAATTTATCTTAATAAGCGTTGTATGTAAATATTTGTAAATAAATATATTTGTTCTGAAATCAGGGTAAAAATCTATTGTTTATATATATAAGTATTAAATGCAGAGGTGAGCTTGTTATATACATTTATAAATTCGGATAATAATAAAAAATCTAACATGGATTTGCCCAATTGTACGATTAAAACAAAGGATAAATCATATGTAGTCAAAGATTCCGTGATAAAGGTTTTTGACTTAAATGAAGAGGGTGAACCGGTTGGCGAAGGCCAAGTTGCCAGACAAATTGCGTTATCCGGAAAACACTTTTCTGTTTTTTCAAATTTTGCGAACAAAGATAATTATAATACCAGATTAGACAGCAATGATTTGAAGAACGTTTCTAAGTCTGAATTTAAGGATGATATCAAAGATATTTATGGTGATTCTAAAAATATCAGAATAAAGAAAGCAAAAGTAGGCAATTATGCTTTTAATTTGAGAGTAAAAGATAAATCAACTAAAGAAGTTGATGAATTGTCATACAAAGAAAATCGTCCAGGTTTTTGGGACAGATTGTGGCAGAAACTTAAGCCTAAAAAATCAATTAAATACACAACCCCTGAGTTTGAATATAAAGTTAAAAAAGGTGAAACCATAGAGGCTGTTGCGAAAAAATTCGGAGTTGAAGTAGAAAAAATTTTAGATAAAAACCAGCAATTATTAGATAATCCGGAATTAACAGCGGGTGAAACTTTAACAATTCCTAAGGTTAAGCATAAAACAAAAGTCTTAGCTAATCATATTCAAACAATACCTGAGCATACGTATGTTGTTGATGACGAAACAAAATTAGCAACTATTGCTAACAAATTAGGTATTTCTCAGTACAGATTGTTGGAAGCAAATCCGCAAATTAAGTTTACGGATAAAAACGGCAAAACACAATTAAGAGCTCTGGAAAATGGCGAAAAAATTAAAATTCCTGAATACAAGGTCGTATCAGAACTTAACAGTGCTTCTTTGAAAGGTATTGCTGAACAAACAGGCATTTCGGAATTGTATATTGAAGATATTTTGTTCGGTATTGAAGGAAGACATTCAAAGCCGGATTTGAAGCCATATTATGACGGAGTTGAAAAGAAAAAAGGTAAAAGCAAAGGTAACAACAAAGGCGTTTTGACGATAGGCTTTGGTCATACAGGAAGAGTATTTGGGATTGAAATGAATTCTAAAAATAAGGATTCTATGGAAATAACCGAAGACGAAGCATATTTGATTCTGGCTCAAGATTTAATGTTGGCAAAACAAGATGCTCAAGCATACTTTGGTGAAGATTTTGACAAAGCTCCACTTTCTGTTCAGGAAGGTATTATTGATATTATTTTCAACAAAGGTATTGAAGGCCTTGAACGAGAAGGTTCTCCATCTGCAAAACTTAAAGAAAATTTGCGTGATAAAGACTATGCAGCTGCGGCATCAAATCTTATTGTGAAGACAGGTAACAGAGGACTTATGAAACGTAATGTTTACAGAGTTATGACTGCCACAAGAGATTTGCGCCCTAAAAAACGTAAGCAGGTACTTGAGCAGGCTCAAGGATATTACGAACAAACCTTGGGCTATTTGAAAGACAGACGTCAAATTGCTGATACTCTGAAAAACCATTGGAATGATGCACAGCAAGACAAAGTCTTCGGATACTTTAAGTAAGGCTTCTCAGCGCTCTTCTTAAAACCCCGCAATTCTTTTTAAGCAGTTCTTTTGATTCGTCTTTATTAAGTTTACACCTTAGCATTATAATAGCTGTTTTGACAGACCAGTCGCTTTCAAGAAGAGTTTTAAGTGCAGCAGATGCACTGACTTCGGCGATTTCTGATACGATTCTTATCGCTCTGTCTTTAAGTTTTTCGTTTGTCGGCATTAAGTCTATCATAAAGTTTTCGTATGTTTTCCCGATTTTAATCATAGAACCGGTTGTAAGCATGTTTAAAACCATTTTTTGTGCGGTTCCGGCCTTCATTCTGCTTGAGCCGGCAATTACTTCCGGACCTACTTCAACACAAATTCCTAATCCAACTTCATCAAGAATCGCAGCTTTATGGTTACAAGTGATTGCAATCGTTTTACATCCGATTTTTTCAGCTTCAGAAAGTACGCCTAGTAAGTATTTTGGATTACCGCTGGCAGAAATAGCGACGCAAACATCGTCTTTTGTCAAAACTCTGGCATCACTTGCTCCAAGCTCAAAATTATCTTCAGCTCCTTCTATTGAGTGTCGTAGGGCTCCGTCTCCTCCGGCAATAATTCCTGTCACCATATCCGGTTTAACCCCAAATGTTGGCGGACATTCAGATGCATCAAGAACTCCAAGTCTTCCTGAAGTTCCGGCGCCAAAATAATAAAGGTGACCGCCTACAAGAAATTGTTTTGCGATAATGTCAATTGCGTGTGCAATATGAGCACTCTCATCTTCAACAGCTCGGGCTACAATCTGGTCTTCTTCATTGATTTTTCTGACGATATCAATCGTTGAAAGCAAATCAATGTTTTTTGTATTCTCATTTCTGTATTCGGTAATAATATCACTCATGCACACACTCCTATCTTACCTAATAACTCTATTTTTTGATTATTTTTTGTTTACTTAACCGATAACTTTAACAAGGTTTGCCATTTCAATTGCAGACTTAGCGGCATCAGAACCTTTGTTTCCAGCCTTTGTACCAGCTCTTTCAATCGCTTGTTCAATATTATCTGTCGTAAGAACTCCGAATATTACAGGAACTTCTGTTTCTAATGATACAGATGCAACTCCTTTAGAAACTTCAGCGCATACGTAATCATAATGAGAAGTTGACCCTTTTATAACTGCGCCTAATGCAATAACAGCATTATATTTGCCTGTTTTAGCACATTTTTTTGCAACAAGCGGAATTTCGAATGCTCCAGGACACCAAACAACGTCAATTGAATCTTCGCTAACTCCGTGTCTTTTTAGTTCATCAATGGCGCCTGATAATAATTTTGCGCAAATAAATTCGTTAAAACGTGATACAACGATGCAGAATCTCTCGTTTGTGACAGTTAATAATCCTTCGTAAGTTTTCACTATACCTTCTCCTTAAAAATCTATATTAAGATTATACACTAATTTTAAAATCATGTTAAGATTATTTTATGCAAAAAGGGCAAATTGTTAAAATTCATTCAGATTTTTATTATGTTGAGTCAAAAGAACAGGTTTACGAATGTAAACTTCGTGAAGTTTTGAAAAAACAAAAACAAAAAGTTTATGTTGGTGATTATGTTGAATTTGCTGAAAATGCCATAGAGAAAATTTTACCGAGAAAAAACTTTATTGTCAGACCGCCGGTAGCCAATATTGATCAAGTTATCATTATATCAGCCGTAAAAGAACCGGATTTAAGTTTTGTGCAACTTAACAGATATGTCGCTTTTGCTCGTTACCACAATATTGATGCAGTGTTGTGTTTCAACAAAAACGACTTGTCAAATGACGATAAAACAATTGAGAAAGTTTTTTCAATTTACGAACCTCTAGGATATGATGTTTTGTTTACCTCTGCGCTTGAAGGGTACGGCTTAGACGAGTTTAAAGATATCTTAAAAGGCAAAACATCGGTGCTATGTGGTTCTTCCGGTGTTGGAAAATCGAGCTTGATAAATGCAATTTCCGGTATAAATTTAAGGACAAAAAATGTAAGTGAAAAGACCGGAAGAGGTACTCATACAACTCGACACAGCGAAATTATTAATATTGGAAATGATTCAAGAATCGTTGATACTCCTGGGTTTAGCAATTTGAAATTTGACTTTTTGCTGCCAACGGAGGTGGATTCTCTTTTTAAAGAGATTTGTCCGTACAAACAAGCTTGCAAATTTCAAGATTGTTTGCATATTACGGAAACCGGATGTGGCGTGAAGGAACATCTTGATGAGATTGATGAGACGAGATATTCAAGTTACATTGCTTTTGTTGAGGAAGCAAAAGAATATAAAAACAAAGTTAAGTATCAAGGGGTTAAAACGGAGTCTTCTCACAAAATTATTAATGACAAAACTGCTGTAAAAATTAGTACGAGAAAACGACAGTCGGCAAGAAATACTATGAAACAGAATGTATATAAGGACATAAACGATGAAGGAATTGATTAGTAAAATTGATGAAAAATTAGACGAATATTTGCAAATAACTTATCCTGAAGACATTTTTAAAGCAATGAAATACACGCTTTCTCTTCCGGGGAAAAGATTGCGACCGGTGATGTGTTTGGAAACCGTTCGCATGCTTGGCGGGGATATGGAAAAAGCGTACCCGACTGCGTGTGCAATAGAGATGCTTCATGTACAGAGCCTTATACATGATGATTTGCCTTGTATGGATAATGACGATTTTAGAAGAGGAAAACCTTCTAATCATAAGGTGTTTGGGGAGGCAAATGCTGTCCTTGCC
>CAKVMU010000061.1 GCA_934773085.1 uncultured Candidatus Melainabacteria bacterium | reverse complement strand
CAATATTATTGAGGGAAAATCACTCTGTGAGGATATAAACACTCTTACAGATTCAAATTGGCAATTTAACAATTCATTCGGACAATTGTTGCTCAAGGCTTATAACCCCAAGGAAAAAGATTTTATGCCTCAGGTGGAACGAGAATTCAGAAGACAAATTGAAAAAGTTCTTTCCAAAACAAAGGTTACTCATCTGGACTCTCATGTTCACGTGCACGCTATTCCAAGGATATTTAATTTGGTTTGTCGATTGGCAAAAGAATATGGCATAGAACAGGTTCGTACCCAATTCGAAAGACCTTATATGATTCCGGATTTGCATAAGCATATGAATTTTAAATATCCGGTGAATCTTATAAAAGTAGCATTGTTAAACACTTTTACGGTTATCAATGAGGGAACAATTCATGAATACGGACTCAAAACCAATGATTATTTAATTGGAGTTACTTATACTTCTATGATGGATGCACTTTCTGTGTCGTATGGTTTGATGGCAATAAAATATGATAATGTGACAGTCGAAGCTTTGATTCACCCTTGTCGTTACGAAGACGGCACAATAGATAATCATTTTAACGAATTTTTGATTACCAAAAACAAAAAACTTAAAGACAAAATTGAGAGTCTTGGGTTTGAGATAACAAATTATGTTAAAAAAGATTCTTAGCGTTTCAATAATTTTAATTTTGTTTGTATTGTGTGCGATTTTTATTGTACCGCACGATAAAATGTATAAAGTTTTGGATGTAAAATCTCCAACGAACATCGTTTTAGAAAACGGTGATTTTAATTTTTCTGATTTCAATACTTTTGATTCGACATTTAGTGAACACAATCGCAAGCTTGCGATGAAAAACAACATAAGCGAAGAAGATGCTTTCGTGCTGGGTAATCTTGGCAAATATTGGGCGCAAAATCTCATTAGAGGTCGTTTTGTATATGTTAACAATGAGAAGGACTTAATATATTTTAAATACAGTTATCTTGAAAAATTTAAGTATTCAGGTTTTTGTTTTGATGGGGATTCTCCTTTTTCAAAAGATGCGTTTGAATACAGATTGAATGGTCTGAGAAAAGCAAATTACAAGGTTTTGGACCTAGATTCGGATAAAGTTTATTCTCTTTCTGATAAAGAAGTTCGTTCGTTAAAACATTTTTTGGTTGTAAGAAAATCTCATTTGAAATTTAAGAAAAAGAAAGAATCCTTGTCTGAAAAATATTCTGCGAACTACGTTTTGTCTAAAGGAGATATTAAAATCTTTTTTGCGGATTCGTTCGTGAAACTCAAGCCGGATAGAAAATGCGAAACCAATATATGTCGAGAAATTTTGACGAATATTAACAGTGCACAAAATACAATAGATATGGCAATTTATGGTTACTCACGGGTTCCGGCAATTGAAGATGCTATTAAATCAGCACTTGTCCGAGGTGTAAAAATTCGCTTGGTTTATGATGTGGATTCAAAAGGACAGAATATTTATCCGGATACAGCGGAGTTGACAAAACTTATCCCGCAAAACACAAACGATAAATCGTCTCCTAATGTCAGGGCTATAATGCATAACAAATTTTATATTTTTGATGACAAAATTTTGATAGCCGGTTCAGCAAATCTTTCTCATACGGATATGTCAGGATTTAATTCAAACAGCGTTGCGGTGATAAAATCAGCGGATGTCGCAAAAATCTATAAGCAAGAATTTGAACAAATGTATTCCGGCAAGTTTCATACACAAAAAGTTGCATACCCAAACAAAGGTGTGAAGTTTGCTGATACGGGCATTAGTTTTTATTTTTCTCCACAAGACAAAAGTATTACGAATGCGATATTGCCAATAATTAATAATAGCAAGAATTATATTTACATTCCTACGTTTGTGCTGACAGAAAAACGGGTTTGTGATGCATTGATTGCAGCGCACAAAAGAGGGGTGGATGTCAGAGTTATTATAGATGCACTGAATGCTTCCGGAAAATACTCTAAGCATCAATACTTGCGTGATAACGGAGTTTTGGTAAAGACGGAAAATTATGCCGGCAAAATGCATTCAAAATCTTTGATTGCAGATGATAAATATACGGTTATTGGTTCAATGAATTTTTCGTATAGCGGTGAAAATAAAAACGATGAAAACCTCATGGTGATAGAAGATTCTTCTGTTGCAAAGTTTTATAAAAATAATTTTTTGTATCAATGGAATAAAATTGATAATAAATGGCTGAAATACAATGCCCGAGCAGAAGGTAAAGATTCTATCGGTTCTTGCAACGATGGGATTGATAATGATTATGACGGACTTGTTGATATGGATGACCCTGCCTGTCGGGGGTAAAAAGGGGGGTAATGTAGGAGTGGGCTTGTAGTTCTGTCTATTAACTCTTTACATTTACCCCAAAACCCGAAGGACTTTCAGTTGGTAGTTTGACTTACAAACTCTTTACATTTACCCCCGTGGATGATACACTCGGTATATAGAAGAGATAAGGAGTATATTTATGGTCTGTTTGACATGGAAGAAAAATGATACAAATTTAACAAGAGAAGCTCTCAAGGTTTTGGGAAAAGAAAACTTTGCTTTGATTATTCACGGTGGCAGCTTCCCTTCTAAAGATGGTGAAGATACAGGATTTGGAACTTTTAACTCAGAAGCCGGTCACGAATTGATTGATTACGCATCTGATATTTTTAATGCAATCCAACTTGGACCTGCAGGAAAAACCAAATGCACGGACTCATCTCCATATTGCGGAACAATTTTTTCCGGCAACCCGTTGTTTATTGATTTGAAACAACTTACAACAAAAGAATGGGATTCTATTTTGAGCGAAGAAACTTTCAAAAAAGTTGTTAGAGAAAATCCGAACCAAAATAAAGGTAAAACATCATATACATATATTTGTAATGCTCAAAACGAAGCGTTGAAGGAAGCTTGGAATAATTTCAAAACATCAAAACATTTGAAAAAAGAGTTTGAAAAATTTAAGAAAGAAAACAGCTTCTGGTTGGAAAACGACTCTTTGTACGAAGCTCTTTCTATCGAAAACGGTGGTGATTTCTGGTACATATGGAAAAATGAAACAGATAAAAATCTGATGAATCCTAAATCAGAAGATGAAAAGAAAATTTACGCAAAAAGAATTGAAGAAATAAAAGACAAATATGCAGATGAGATTGAATTCTACAAATTCTGTCAATTTGTTCTTGAATACCAAAACGAAGAAACAAAAAAATATGCTTTGAAAAAAGGTATTAAAATGATAGCTGATAGACAAGTAGCATTTTCAGACAGAGATGCTTGGGCTTATCAATCATTGTTCTTAGACGGTTGGTATTTGGGTTGTCCTCCTGATTATTTCTCAAAAGACGGTCAGGCATGGGGATTTCCAGTAATGGATCCGGATAAGATGTTCAATAAAGATGGTTCTCTTGGTGAGGGCGGTGTATTGATGAAAAATCTTTACAAAAAGATGTTCAAGGAAAACCCTGGTGGTGTAAGAATTGACCACATTGTAGGTTTGATTGATCCGTGGGTATACAAAGTTGGTAAAAAACCTATGTGTGAAGAAGGTGCAGGAAGATTGTATTCTTCTCCTGAACATCCGGAGCTTTCAAGATACGCAATCGCTCGTAACGAAGATTTGGATTGGACTTTGGAAGCTGATAAAGAAAAGAGAGTCAAAACTCTTAATGATGAACAGGTAAAACTTTATGGCAGATTGATTGAAAAAATCGTTATTGCAGCAGCTAAAGAATGTGGTTTGGATAAAGATGCAATTGTTTGTGAAGACTTGGGAACTTTGACAAATCCTGTCGATGCTGTAATGAAAAAATACGGCTTGCAGGGTATGAGATTGACTCAGTTTGTAGTTCCGGAAAAACCTGAACACCCTTACAGATGCAAAAACATTGGCGAAAATGTTTGGAACATGGTTGGAACTCACGACAATCTTCCGATTGAGATGTGGGCTGAAAGCATGATTAATACTCACGAAGGTTACTTGCATGCTAAAAACCTTGTGGAAGATTTGTTCGCAGAAGCTGAAAACAAAGATGATATTATTGTTAAGTTAACTCAAGATAAAGATTATTTGAAGTTTGTTAAATTGACAGAAATTTTTGCATCAAAAGCAAAAAATGTTCAAATGTTCTTTACTGATTTCTTCCAAATTAAGGATGTATACAATCGTCCGGGAACATCAGGCGACCAAAACTGGTCTTTGAGATTGCCGAATAATTTTGCAGAACTTCATCCGATTGACTTGCATGCATTATTGAAAGCTGCGATTATTGCGAGAGGAAAAGAGTTTGCAACAAAACATGCAATTTTGATTGAAAAATTAGGTTAGTATGTATAGACAAATTAGAAGCGTGGCGGATTTCGAAGAAATCCGCCACGCTTGTTTTATATTTCGGTTGTTATTTATGCTGCATACACAATATCTGTGAGCTTTTTGTCTTTACGCAAGTTTTCCACATCTTGGAATACATTAGGAAATTTCTTTTTGAATGCGATAAATGTATCAGATTCGGTATTGTGTAATTTTCCGTTGTTTAAACCGATGATTTGACCGTCTTTTATAACCAAAGAGTTTGTATTGTCGACTTTGTATGTTGCATTAGCAATTTTTAGTGACTCAGGAATCTTGCCTTCTTGAATTTGTTTAACAGCGGCTTCGATTCCTTCGTGTTTTGTGCCGTAGGCTATAACTGCGTCAGAATCAAGAGCGAAACGATTTGTCCTTATATTTCCACGGGCTGTTGCTACTGCTTCGCCGGCATTTTGTAAATATTTTCGAGTTACACCGTTTTCAGTATGAGTGAAATATTGTCTTAAAACATCTACTCCGTCGACGGCTTCGCCTTTTTTAAGTTTGTTAAAGATTTCAGAGATTGTTTTTGCGTATTCAACATCTCCTGCCTCAGTTGAATTTATCATTTTATTGAGGATATCTTCACCGGCACTGTTTGTATATTTCAAAACACGTCCGTCGCCAGCAACTCTAAATTTGTTGCCATTGTGAGTAAATTCAATGACTTTGAGTTCTGTGCCCTTTTCGCCGAGTTTTGGTGCAATATCAGAAAGCTTAATGCCAAGTTTTTCGGCATCTTCCGGTTTTATAGCTTGTTTTCTTCCTGGAATTTGTGCATACCATTTGCCTTCTTGTTGTGCGATTTTGAAGGCTTCTTTTTCTGCACCTGCTTTATTCGTGATTCCTTTCCAAATTTGTTTGAATCCTTCTGTAATACCTTTTTCTCCGCCTTTTTTGTGAGCTTTGTATAACAAAACAGTAGCTCCGACTGCGGCTACTCCGCCCAATATTAAACCTGCTCTGGAATTCTTTTCCTTTGGTTTTTGTGTTACTTGAGTCGTAGCAGTTTGGGTCGGTATATTATTGATTTCTGCTGAAGTTGCAACCGGATTTGTTGCTGCTTGAGAAGTATAGTCAATACCTTTAAAATTTGGATTGAAGCTTTGATATGCATTCATAAAATACGGATCATATCCATAGTTTTGAAACATGTTCATTCCGATAGCATTTGCGCCAGTCATAATAACCTGCCTTTCCTATTAACCCTATAATAAACTAACCTTACTCATGTAAAGTTTTTCATGTTTTAATAATTGCCATGATTTTTATGCCTTTGTAACAAAACTTAACATGTGGCAAAGCTTTAAATTTGAAAAATATAGCATTTTTAAATATAATGGGGCTATGAAGAGATTTTTATTATTGTCGTTTATATTATTGGGAGCAAATATTTGTTTTGCGGCGGATGATTTGTCAAAGCAGGCTGTAGCGTTTTATAGTGATAACAATTACAACAAGACAATGGATTTGCTTCTCCAGATTGATGAAAACGAGCGTTCTCCTCAAGATTGGCTTATTCTGGGAAACCTTTTGGATGAAAAAGGGGAGAAAGACAATGCCATTTTTATGTATCAGAAGGCTATAAACACTGATGCGAAGTATTACAAAGCGTATTATAATCTGGCGAATATTTATTTAGCAGACGAAAAATATAATATGGCGATTGATAATTATAAAAAGGCTTTGAAATACAACAAGGAAAACGCATATATTTATTACAATCTGGCATGTGCTTATTTGAAGCAAGGCGAAGTGAAGAAGGCTAAATCAAGTCTTATTCGTGCGATTACATTGAAAAACGATGTCGCTGAGTTCCACTATAACCTCGCATATGTTTATAAAAGTCTCAATAAACCAAAATTGGCTCAAACATATTTAGATAATTATAACAAACTCACCGGAACTTAAACAAGTCTTAAATGGCGTTCAGTTTGGGGTTTTGATGCTTTTAATTCTGCAATTCTTTGACGTGCAAACACTGCATCTTCCGAGAATTTTTTCAAACCAAGGAATTTTTTGTAGTATCTGATTGCATCCGGAAATTTTGCGAGTTTATCAAAACTCATTGCAATCCCGAGGTATGCTTTGTAGTAATCAGGATTCTTTTTAATAAGTTTAAAGAATGTTTTTGAAGCTTCTAAGAAGTTGCCCATTCCCATAAGCATAGCGCCCTTGTTGTAATATGCTTTTAAAAATTCAGGATTAGTTTCGATAAGTTTGTCATAAATCATCAGTGATAAATCGGCTTCATCCACAAGCTCGTGTGCAATCGCTAATTGAATTTGCGCTTCAAGGTTTTCTTTATTTATTACAATTGCTTTGATTAAATACGGAATTGCTTCTTGAGGGTGTCCGGCTGAAAGATTGCAAACACCGAGTTCAAAGAAATATTTGTCATTACTGTCATCGAGTTCTATCAATTTCAATAATGTATTTATTGCTTTCGGGTATTCCTGCAAATATTTGTAGGACATTGCCAATCCCCAGTAAGCTTCAATATGATTGCGGTCAATCATAATGGCATCTAAATATGTTTTAACCGATTCACGATATGATTTTGCAAATCTCAATGCATCGGCTTTGATGCACAATTCATAAGAGCGTGATTTTTTAGGTACAGTAATATTATTAACGGCTTTCGCCAAATTCTTTTCTACATTTGAGTCTATAAGCATAAACCTCTCCCGATTCTATTCTAGGCAAGAAGTGCATGCAAAATAACATCCAAATGGAGGAATTTAACTAAAAAGAGGCGCCGGATTTTAATAAATCCGGCGCCTCTGATAAATTATTAACAACTCTTATTTGATATTAGAGTATGTCCAAGCATCAAAAGTAGGAGTTTCAGAAATATTTAATTCTTTCTTCTTTTCTCCTGCTGAGCAGTCATCGTGAGCAATTGGTTTATACAATCTGTTGTAGTATTCAATTACCATTCTGTCTGAGTTGAAGTAAGCTTCAGCTGTTCTGATTGCTTGTCTCATTAATCGAGCCCATTCCTGTTTGTTGTTGTAGTATGTAGGAATGATTTGGTCTTCGATGATGCTCATCAAGCATTTGTGGTCAGCCCAGTGTCTTTCTTCCCAAGGCATATCATCATCCAATTCAGGATATTCAACAGTATAACCGTTGATTCCAGGGAATGTACCTTCAACAGTCCAACCATCGAATGTTGACAAGTGAAGAGCACCGTTAGCGTTAGCTGACATACCTGAAGTACCTGATGCTTCGAACGGTCTCAATGGAGTGTTCAACCATACATCTGTACCACGTTTTAGCATACCTGACAATTGTAATTCGTATCCAGGCAATACAACAACGTTCTTAAGAGTGTGAGAACGATTCAACAATTTGTTGAACATTTCTTTACCCATAACGTCATCCGGATGGAATTTGCCGGCGAAGATAATTTGAACTTTGTCTTCGTCTAACAATTTGTTAATTCTGTCTTTATCCATCAAGATTAACCAAGCACGTTTGTAATCAGCAAATCTTCTTGCCCAAGTGATAGTCAATACGTCAGGATTGAATCTCTTACCTGCAACGTTTGCTACATACTTGAATAATTCTTCTTTCATTTCACGTTTAGCAGCAAGAAGTTCGTCGAATGATTTGTCACCATTCATTCTCTTATCTTGCCAGTAGTGAAGGTTTACGGCATTGGTGATAGCTCTGATAGGGCATCTTCCGTCAACCCATTCCCACATCTTGTTAGCAACAAGACCGTGAAGCTGAGATACAGCGTTAGCGATTCTTGACATTCTCAAAGCAGCAACTGTAAGTGAGAAGTTTTCTCCACCAAGTTGGATAGCTGTTTCACGAGAAGCACCAGCAAAGAAACCGCCTTCAAGAAGTGTGTCAACCCAGTGAACTTCGTTACCTGCAGCAACAGGAGTGTGAGTTGTGAATACAGTTTTCTTTTGTACTTCGTGAAGATTTCCGTTGTATTGTCTCAAAAGTTCGAATGCAGCAGGAAGTGCGTGACCTTCGTTCATGTGAACAACGTCGAAGTTGTAACCGGCAGCTTGAAGAACTCTTATAC
>CAKVMU010000060.1 GCA_934773085.1 uncultured Candidatus Melainabacteria bacterium | reverse complement strand
ACAGTTGAATTGGTTATGGCTTTCGAAGAAGAATTCGGTTGCGAAATTCCTGATGAAGAAGCTGAAAAAATTCAAACTGTTCAAGATGCAGTTAACTACATTGAAGCACACTCATAATAAGTTTGATTAGTTTCATATTAAGAGGGTGGAGAATTGTATTATCATTTTTCGCCCTCTTAATTTATTATTAAGGAATAAGGAATATGACAAAACGTAGAGTAGTAATTACAGGGATGGGAGCAGTAACTCCATGTGGTATTGGGGTTGATAAATTTTGGAACTCTCTTCTTAATGGAAAAAGCGGTATCTCTCTTATTGAAGCAATTGATACTGAAAGACATACTGTTAAAATCGCAGGTGAAATCAAAGATAAAGATTTTAATCCTGAAGATTACATGGATTCAAAAGATGCTAAAAGAATGGACAGATTTACTCAGTTCGCTATGGTTGCAGCTGATGAAGCTATTGCAGATTCAGGCATCGATGAAGCAAATATTGACCCTTACAGAATCGGGGTTATCGTAAGTTCAGCAGCTGGTGGTTTCAAAACTTTCGAAAAAAACCACATGGCTATGATTGAAAAAGGACCTACTAAAGGTTCTCCGTTCACAGTTCCTATGCTTATCGTTGATATGGCATCAGGTAGAGTTTCTATGAAACATGGTTACAAAGGTTTAAACAAAGCTGTTGTTTCAGCTTGCGCAACAGGTTCTCACTCAATTGGTGATGCATTCAGATCAATCCAATACGGTGATGCTGATGTTGTTGTTGCAGGCGGTTGCGAAGCTACAATCACAACTCTTGGTATTGGCGCATTTACAGCAGCAAGAACTCTTTCTAAGAGAAACGATGCTCCGGAAAAAGCTTCAAGACCTTATGACAAAGACAGAGATGGCTTTGTAATGGGTGAAGGCGCAGGGGTTCTCGTTCTTGAAGAATATGAACACGCTAAGGCAAGAGGCGCTAAAATTTATGCTGAAATCGCAGGCTACGGTCAAACTGCTGATGCGCATGACATGGTTGCTCCGGATCCGGAAGGCAAAGGCGCTATCAAGTCTATGGAACTTGCGCTTGCTGATGCAGGCTTGAAACCTGAAGATATTGACTATATCAACCCACACGGAACAAGTACAGGTTTGGGTGACGTAGCTGAATCTATGGCAATTGCTAAGATTTTTGGTGACAAAGAACATAACAAAAACTTACTCGTAAGCTCAACAAAGAGCATGCACGGTCACATGCTTGGTGCAACAGGTGCTGTTGAAGGTATTGTTTGTGTTAAAGCAATTACTGACAACAAAGTCCCTCCTACTATCAACCTTGATAATCAGGACGAACACGTTGCTAACCTTGATTATGTTCCGCATAAAGCAAGAGATAAGAAAGTTCACGCTGCACTTTCAAACTCATTTGGATTTGGCGGTCACAACGCAACTTTGGTATTCAAAGAAGTGTAAATTTATAATTAAATTTAATAGAGGCGCAAGGTTTTACCTTGCGCCTCTATTGTTATAATTCTATAGCCACATTTCTTTGACCGCAAAGAAACGTGGCACAAAGAAACTCTCCGTCCGGAACTTCGTTCCTTAATCAATTGCAGAATTCGCCCTAAGCAGGTGAACTCACTTCGTTCAAACAACACCTGCTTTGTTATTGGCTCATTAACATTGATTACTCACTACGTTATGGACGGACTTTCGATTGAACGAGCATGCGCATTGCACAATAGAAACATGTAGTATGTAGGGTGGGAAAAACGAAGTGGTTCCCAACACAAAAAATGTCATGCTAAACTTGTTTCAGCATCTTACTAAAATATCTCTCCAAACCAGCTGGCTCCTGAAAGGGTAAAGCTTAATCACCCAGAGCATCATATTCTCTTTTAATTTCCTGAATATCCTGCCACATCAGCCATTTTGGGCTTCCTTTTTCTCTGGAATCGTTTCTCAGAAGATAAGAAGGATGAAAAATTGGCATCATTTTTGCACCGTGTACATTAACAATTGCTTTCTCTGGTTCAAACCAACGTCCACGAATCCTTGTGATTCCGCCAACATTTCCTAAGATTGACTGTACTGCAACATTGCCGCAGAGCAGAATTAGTTTGGGTTGAATGATATTAAGTTGTGCTTCCAAATACTCCCAGCAAGCTTCTTTTTCTTCGGGTAGCGGGTTTCTGTTTTCAGGCGGACGACATTTAATCGTGTTACAAATATAAATGTGTTCTTTTCTTGAAAGCCCAACAGATGCAAAAATTCTGTCCAAAAGCTGACCTGCTTTACCTACAAAAGGTTTGCCCTGCATATCTTCATTATATCCCGGAGCCTCGCCAATTAGCATCAGTTTAGGGTTTGGAATGCCGTCTGAGAAGACAAGATTTGTACGTGTTTTGCAGAGCAAGCATTTTTCGCATGACAAACACTTGTTGCGTACAGCTTCCAGTTCTTCGTACATTTATGCCTCGATTAATTCTTTAACTTTCTTTCTCTGAATCTTTCTTGTTGCAGTTCTTGGAAGAGCATCTCTAAGAACGGTAATATTAATCGGACGTTTGTATGGAGCTAATCTTTGTGAGCGTTTTTTTACTTCGTCTCTCACAATTTTCGTAAGCTCTTCGTCGTTATATTTTTCTTTAAGTTCGTCTTTTGGAACAACAACCACTGCTATATCTTCGGTACCGTCTTTAGCACCGCCTTCACGTGAAGTTCCGAATACGCAAAGTTCTGCAAACAAATCACTTGTTTCAAGAACAGCTTCAACTTCTTCAGGGAATACTTTCTTACCGCCTGATAAAACAATCATGTTCTTGATTCTGCCGGTAATGTAAACTTGACCTTTTTCGTCGATTTTAGCGATATCGCCTGTATGGAACCAACCGTCTTCGTCAATTACAGAGGCTGTAAGTTCAGGTTGATGGTGGTATCCTCTCATTACAGCAGGACCTTTAAGTAACAATTCGCCTGTTTCTTTATCAATTTTTGCTTCAAAAGACGGTAACAATTTGCCGACGGAGCGAATGTCACGGTTTTTATCAAAAGAGATTGTTGCAACAGGGCTGGTTTCTGTTAAACCGTAACCTTGGTATACTTCAATACCGATTCTGCGGAAAAATTTTGCAACTTCTATGTCCAAAGGTGCGCCACCTGAGATACACCATTTGAATGTTCCGCCGAAGCAATCGTGGAGTCTTTTGAACATAAGCTTTTTAATCCATCTGTAAGGAAGGAATTTTGCTAAATGGTACTTAATCGGAAAGGTTTTTTGATAGAAAGGTGTAGAGTTTTTGATTTCTGCTTCCAAAGCTGTTTTGAGCAATTTTAGAAATGCAGGAACTAACACCATTGCATTAATTTTTCTGTCTCTGATTATATTTAAAGTATCTTTCGGTTTTAAGCTCTGAGTGTAATATACAGAAACACCCATGTTCAAGAATGTTGAAAAACCGACTGTCATTTCAAACAAGTGGTTCATCGGAAGAATCGAAAGCACTCTAAAATCACCTTTTTTAGGCAAAACCGGATCCAGAACAACCTTCATATCTTTGATTTGTGACAAGATGTTTCCGAATGTTGTTTCAACCCCCTTAGGAGCACCGGTTGTTCCGGATGTGTAAATGATAAACATTCTAGAGTTTCTTGCACGATGTCTCCATTTGCATGAATAATTCGCAGGAATTGTGTAAAGGCTCTGTAAACCATCAGTTTCCGGACGTTCATCCATAACAATGAGATGTTTAATTGAAGGAACTTCTTTTTGGATTTCACGTGCTTTTTCAATGTAGTTCTGAGAAACGAGCATTACTGTTGGCAAGCAATCAGAAAGAATTGAAATGAGTTCGTATTTTGTTAATTTTATATCCAAAGGTACAGTAATTGTTCCGGCAAGAACTGATGCGAATACGCATACTCCAAATTCCGGTTTTGATTCGGACAAAATTGCTAATTTTTCACCTTTTTGGATTCCCAAATCATTAATAAGGTATGATGCCAATCTTCTGGACATCAAGCCTAAACCGTCAAATGTAAGTTCTTTCCATCCAAAACTTGTTTTTATTCCTAACGCTGTCTTACGTGCGTAATCGTTTGTTTTATCTTCCAATAACGAAAGAACATTACTCTGCCTGTCTTGCATACTTCCTCCTAATCAAAACTCCGATATGTACAGCATTATACCAGAATATCACTGATAAGTAAATAAACTCCGTTTTTATTTTCTTAAAAACTGAAACTTTTTTCATTCGTCATTTTCTTTCTTCTTATTTGCGAGGTAAGTTTTAATACGTATAGCCACATTTCTTTGACTGCAAAGAGGGGTAAATGAAGATGTGGCGCAAAGAAACTCTCCATCCGGAACTGCGTTCGTTAATCAATTGTAAAATTCGCCCCAAGCAGGTGAACTCACTACGTTCAAACAGCACCTGCTCTGTTGTCGGCTCATTAACATTGATTACTCACTCCGTTATGGACGGACTTTCGAGGTGATACCCCAGCGAGCGTGCAGCTTGCTGCAATAGCGAGCTAAGAGATTGACCTAGCGTATTAGCTGTTGTGTAAAACAACTTCGCCTGATTCCAAAGATTTTTTAACATCTACAACACGTTGGTTAGAACTGCCCACCCAATGTTTTTTGTTATCCAAAAGTTCATTAACAAACTTGCCTTCACAAACCACATCAATATCTGCAACGTCCGGAATATCTTTGATTTCTTCCCACAAGAAACCTGTGTATAGCCAAATTGTTTTTTTCGGAAATTCTTTTCTGATTTTCTTTATAAGACGGAAAACTTCATCCCTGTTGAATGGGTGTAAAGGATCTCCGCCAGAGAACGTAATTCCTGATATATGAGGTTTAGAAAGTGCTTCGAATAATTCTTTTTCAGCAGCTTCATCAAACGGTACACCTCCGGTAACATCCCAAGTGATAGGGTTTTGACAGTTATGGCAGTGATGCGTACATCCTGCAACCCATAAAACAACTCTTAATCCATCGCCATTTAACATATCGTCTTTTGTAATATTGTGATAATTCATTTTCCTCTCCCCACTATATATCTATTTTACAATCAATAAAATGTTTGTCCATGATGTATACAAATATTAAGAGAGGGGGGGTAAAGGGGTAAATATATTGGGCTGGTTTGTCGGTGCTACCGGCTTGACGTTTTTTAGTTGGAAGGGGTAAATGTAGGGGTAAATATATACGACTGATTGGTCGAGATTACAAGCTTGGCGTATTTTAGTTGAAGAGTTGAAGGGTTCATTATTCCCTCTCCTACGGAGAGGGTGGCACGAAGTGGCGGGAGAGGGTTTTAGTTGGTAGGGTGCGCACTAATAGCAATTATTTCTAAATTTCAAAAAACACACTTGGCTCTTGCGAAGTTTCACGTCCAAATGCTTTTGCTTTCAGCGCTGATGTAATAAACAATTTTTCTTGAGCACGTGTGATTGCTACATATAAAAGTCGTAATGATTCTTCAGCCGCAAAATCTTTTAGTTCTGCTTCTGACTTAACTTTGTACTTAGGACTGAATCCTCGAACTTGTTCCATAAATGTTGTAGAAGATTTTATTGAGGCTTTACTAACATCAATGGATAATGCTTTTTCTGTCAGCTCCGGTATAAATACGTATTCAAATTCGTCCCCTTTTGATTTATGCAGGGTCATGATTTGAACTTTTCCTTTTGCTGCATCGGAATCTTCTTCTTCCGAGAAAAATTTAAATCCGCTCAGAGACGGACGTTTGGACAAAGCTTCCAGTCGGTCAAGGGTTGTGTCAAAATTATTGGTGGTATTTAATTTTCTGACAAGGGTTGCAATTAAGTAGACATTGGATTTTTCAATATCCGATGTGTAATAGAAAAGTCCGATTCTGATAACAAGCTCTTCCGGTGGAAGGGAAGAAGAATTTAACCAGTATTGCATATCCCACAGGAATTGCGCCAAATCTGGAGATTCAATATCATCCCCATTTTTTTCAATGAACGGTTTTTGTGAATTGCGGATTTCAAGCTGTAATCTTGGTTTGTAAAAACCTAGTTCAGAAAGGGTTTCGTAGACTGATGCCATTGCTTCATTGTCAAAAGGTGTTTGCAAAAATTTAAGTATTGAAAAAATGGTATTGAAAACACCTTTTTGTCCGAGAGATTCGCTTCTGGTAATGCTTTTCAGACCGGCATCATTAATAAATGTTGTCCAAGTAGCAACTTGATAATTGTTCCTCAAAAGGATTCCAATTGTTGCATCTTTGCGGAAAGTCAAAATGTTTTTAATTTCTTTTAGAATGAAATTCTTTTCTTCTTGTGCTTTGTCAAAAATTTTCATCATAACGGCATCTTTGACTACAGGATTTTTGCCTTCCACTCCTTGCATCATGCTTTTGAAAAATGCATTTGGAAGCAGTTTATCGCCCCACAAAACCGTTTTGTTTGCAAGATTCATAACATTTTGCGTGCATCTTTGAGAATGGTTCATTTCGACCAGAGTATCTGCGGTTTTAATGAAATTTCTAAAACCTTCTACATCTGCGTTTGAAAAAGTTGTTGTAATTGCCTGATTTATATCTCCGCAGCGGATTAAGTTTTTGTGCTTGCCACTCAAAAGTCCGATTAAGCGTTGTTGAATAGCGGATGAATCTTGTGCTTCATCTTCAATAATATATTCACAAATGTTTTGATAATATTCACAAATATCTGAATTATTTTCCAACAGTTTTACGGAGAAAAGCAAAATGTCATCATAATCGATTAAATTTGCTTCTTCTAACTTGGCTTTGTATTGCCTGTAGAATGTTTTAAATTTTTCAATTTTTTTGTCGCTCGAAGGTGTGTCAATATCTCCCTCTTGCAACTTCATTACAGATATTGCACGGTCAAATTCATCCAATTCAGTTTTTGTGTATTTGCCTTCAATGCTTTTAATTATACGCATTCTCTGAGTGTCATCGCAAATCTCAAAATCGGAAGCCAAGCCGAGTCGCTCGTAGTTGGAATTGTCTTTGATAATTCTTAAGGCAAGCCCGTGAATCGTACTTATATTCGGTAGCAACGTACTTGACGGTGACATGTTTTTAATTCTTTCACGAAAATTTCTTGCAGCGGAATCCATATAAGTGAGCACGAATATATTTTGTGGGTTAATTCCTTTGTTAATCAGTTTCATAATTAATGCAAGCAAAATGGTTGTTTTTCCAGCTCCAGGAACGGCTGATATTGCCATAGAACCCTTTTCATAGTCCAAAACAGGCTTTTGGTCATCTCTTGGTTTGATTGTTAAAACGGGTTTTTCTTCGAGTACGGAATCTTCTCCTGATACCAAATAATCTTCAATTCCGCCTAAATTCTCTGCTCCCATTGGGTCAAACAAGCTTGAGTACGCCCATGTGTACTCTTGTGAAAGCAAAAGGAGTTTTCTCAAAATTCGTGCAGTTTTTTGAGCGGATAAGAAAATATCATCTTCAATTGTGTATTCATCTTTTGACCAGTCTGCCTGAAACACCCAAGCATTGTACAAAGGCCCCGTATCTGTTTTAACCCAATCGGAATGTGAAACATCAAGCCAAAACTGGTATTTTGTTGCAATTTTGTTATCAATAATTTTTTGCGGAGTCGCTACTATTAGATTTGCGTCTGAAATTTCAATTGTTGAGCTTGGGTTTTCCGCAATGATAGAGTTTTCTATTTGGTTGATAATATCTCCGACACGTTCTTTTACAACTTTATCTCCCAAAACGTTTTCAAAGTCACGCAATTCTTTTATGAAGAAATTGAACTTGTTAATTTTGTCCTCTTGGATAAAGTTAACATTTTTATAAAACATTTCGTAAACTTTTTGTGAAAGTTTTATGTTTTTATCTTTGATTTCTTCAAAAGAGTTATAAAAATTTTGATACTTATCGTTGTAGCATTCTAATTCCAGATAAGGCAGAATGCCGGTTTGTTTGTAGGTTTCAAGTATTTTATGACAATATTTAAGCGGAATTCCCACATAATCCGAAAGGATAACTCTTAAATCCATTTCAGAAATTTCAATCCCGTGCATAAGCTTTAGAATGTTTAAGCTAGCTTTGACAAAAGGGTTATCAATTAGTTTTTCACTACCCGATAAGAAAAGCGGTGAGCAAGTTTTTAAGTTTTCTTTGAGAGTAAATTTGAGCATGTCATCCTGAAGAGGTGAAATGACTGAAATTTCGGAAGGTTTTACTCCCCGTTTGAATAATTCTTCAATCTTTGAAATCGCAGAATCAAGAATCTCAGCTCGTTTTGACAGTGAGATTAATGTAAAATTTTGCAATCTTTTTCGTGTTTTTTCAATAACGTTGGAAAATATGACTTCGCCGTTTTTTTCTTGGAATGATTCCTCTTTTTCGTCATAATTTTGTACTTCTTCGCCAAAGAGTTTGGTTAATTTGTATTCGATTGATGTGTCTGCACTTAAATAACCGCAACGGCTTGAGCCCAATGAATCAAAACATACAACCCAATCTTTAAGCTGTGGTTTTAAATATTTTATGAACTCAAAACAAACCGGAGTCATTTCATCTGCATCATCTACAAGTAAATATTTGATGTTCTTAAAATAATCAGTATTTTTGTATAC
>CAKVMU010000059.1 GCA_934773085.1 uncultured Candidatus Melainabacteria bacterium | reverse complement strand
ATCTCTCATCAAAACTTGAAAAAAATAATTTGAAAATTGAAGATTTAAGTTTGATTTCATTTAGCGGGAAATTCTCCGATGATTTTAAGACAAACTTAAAAGGTAATAAAAAAATAATTTTAACCGGTGTCGTTGAGGATTTAAAGAATCCTGTATTTAAAAATGTTAGGCTTTTTATCCCTCAACAATTGAATGTAAACGTATTTGACACTGTTGCTCAAGTCAAAGGCGATGTTTTTATAAACGGAAAAGCAACAAAGCCGGATGTTGTCGGTCAAATTAGGGTTTTAAACTTGTTTAATCAAACTTTACAGACCGGAGTCTCAAATTGTGCTTTAGATTTTAATAAAAACAATGTAACAATTAATGCTCCAATGGTAAAAGTAGCTGATTCTTCAATGAGTGTCAATGCTACTGCTGTTACAGATATTTCTGAAGCTATTATTGTTAAAAATATGAATGTGAAATCCAAGTATATGAACACAGATACTCTGTTGATGTATAAAGATAATCCATTGATGAAATTATATCCGGTAAGAATCAACGAAGGTAAATTTTATTCAGAAAGAGTTTTGGCGAATGTATACGGCTCACCATTATATTTATCAGCATTTTCCGGAGATTTTACACTTAAAAATCAAATATTGAGTATGAAAAATATCTCATCAGAATTATTTAATGGTAAACTGGCTGGTTCTCTTGAATACAATATGAAAGATGAACACTTTGATTCAAAAATCATGGCAAGAGGGGTTAGTGCGGAACCAATATTTAATATTGTATCTACAAGAAAAGATACGATTAGTGGAACGATGGATTTTGATACAAACCTTCGAGGAGAGTTGACTTCAAAACACTCTCTGAATGGTAATATTAAATTTATTGCTCATAACGGCAGAATGTCAACGTTGGGTAAGTTAGAGCATCTTTTATATGCGCAAAACGTTGTTGCTGACAGTATGTTAAGAACTTCCTTGAGCGTTGTTACTAAGGCGATAACACTTAAGGATACAGGATTATTTAAGTATTTGCGTGGTGATATTCAAATGTCCAACGGAATTGCAAATATTAAAATGCTGCAATCTCAAGGTCCGTTGATGGCTTTGTATATTAAAGGACAGTACAACCCAACTACTGATTACGCAAAGATGGTTGTATTGGGTCGCTTGTCAGATGAAGTTGTTTCGGGTTTAGGTGCGTTTGGAGACTTTTCTTTTAACAAACTTATGGTTATGCTGACGGGTGAAGAGTCCAAGTACAATATAGTTCCGGAGGATTTCGAAAAAATTCCTCAATTGCCTGTTAAAAACACAAAAGAATTTCGTTCTGTTATTAACGGTATTGTTGATAAACCAAGCTCTGTTATATTATTCAACTGGGTCTCATATTCACAAAAGTCTCTGAGACAAAAAGAAGTGCCGATGACTAATGTCAAAGTTCCTTCTTTTGTAGACGAACTTCCATATTAAGCTTGTTGTCTTTTTATTAATATTTAACTATAATAAGTATTATGGATTTATTATCAGAAGGGCAGAAGATTAATTTATATTTTCAAAAAGACTCAAATATAGTTGAGATGGTTTGTTCTATTGAAAAAGTGTTTGATGATAGGTTGGAAATTGTATTACCGCAATATTTTATGCGCTATATTGAATATTTACAAGCGGGTAGAAAAATTACTGCAAAAGTATTTTCAAAGTTGGGGACAATTGATTTTAACTCTGTTATAATAACATCCCCTTTGGAAGAAAATTTTTCTATTGAGTTGGACTATAATGCTATGAAGTTGACACCTAGTTCTGAAATGCCGGTTGTCGATGCGATTGAAAGCATGGTAGTTAAAACTCCGGATGGGGATTTGAAAGTTAAAACCTTTGAAATATCAACAAGTTATGTAAAATTCAATTCTGACAAACCTTTTAAGGTGGATGAATCTATTGAAGGCAGTTTAATTTTGCCTAAAGATTATGGTATAATAGACTTTAGAGCAGTGATTTCTGAAATAGATCCAGTCTTTGATAACGAATTTACTGCCACGTATGTCACTATGACAGAAAATGACAGACAAAGTTTACTATATTATATGTATATGTACAGTACTAATGCTGACTAGGAATGAATATGAAGAAGCTAATTGACGATAACACAACTACAGAAACCGTAAAAAGAAATAAAATGTATGACCAAATTGAGAGATGTCGCATAGATTTGCAAAAAGACCCTGCAAACCCTGCGTTGCATATTCGTTTAGGTGATTTGTACATGAAATGGCATTTGGATATATTCAATGCTTGCCAATATATTGATGAAGCTATTACAGAATATCAGTTGGCAATGGAATCATTGATTGATTCTTGCGAAATTTACTATAAGTTAGGTGTTGCATTCTATCATAAAGGCGATTTGGATAAGGCTTTGAATTATCTCACAATGGCTCTTGAAAAGAAAAACGATTATTACGATGCATACTATATGATAGCTGAAACATTTGTTAAAAAAGCTCATTTTACTGATGCTGTTGATGCTGCTGATGCAGCTGTAAAATGTTCAAGATTTTGCTCTTCAAGCGCTCATTATTTGCTGTTCAAACTATATGACGCATCTTCTTTTAAGAATTTTAAAACAAAATTAAGAGCGCAGTATGAAAGACTTTCAGCATTATTATTAGCACCATTTGATAAAAATGCGGTTAAAAACATAATTAAATCAATCTCATATTTGAGATTTTTACCGCTGTTTTTAAAAGGCTTCTACGCTATACAAGTTAAAGATTATTCTAAAGCGATAGAATTATATAAGGATGCAGTGGAAACAGCCCCTGGCTTTGCACCGCTATATTGCGTTTTGGGTGATATTTATTTATCTACGGGATATTATGAAGACGCAATAACTGAGTATAAGATGGCAATTTGGTTGGATTCATTTAATATTGCTGCTTATCGTCATTTGTGCAGAGCGTATGAAGAACAAGGTGATTATAATCAAGCAATAGATATTTATAATAAATTAATCTCAATGGCTCCTAATATGCCTGATTTGTATTCAAATCTTGCTAATATTTACTATATCAAGGGCGAGTTTGATATGGCAATTTCAAATTATCAAACAGCTATAACATTGAACCCTAACCGTTCTTGGACAAGTGTTATTGCTCAAACAATGGGATTCGTTTATCAAGAAAATAAATCTGATCCGGATGCTGCAATTTCTGCATATCAAACTGCTTATGTATTAACTCCGGATGATATTGATATCTACGTAAATTTAGGCAGTGCTTTTTATGATAAAGAAGATTATAATAATGCTCTTGCTGTGTACAGAAAAGCTTTAGAATTAGAACCTCATAACCCTAAAATTCATTGTAACTTAGGTTTCTTGTATTGGGGTAAAGCTGATACAGAGGAAGCTATAAAATCATATGAATTAGCTATTAAATATAACGAAAACTATGACATCGCTTATAATAACCTTGGAGTTATTTATCTTGACGACTTAGGACGTGTTAATAAGGCTATTGAATTGTTCAAAAAAGCTGTTGAAGTTAATCCAAGCTATGCATTAGCACACTTTAATTTAGCACGTGCAACTTCTATTGTAGGTGATAAAGTGGAAGCAGCTAAATTGTATCAGACAGCGCAAGATATTAATAAAGTTACACAAGAAATTGATCCAAGAGATATTGCAGATAAAATTAGTGAATTGTTTGAATCATAATTTCTTTTTGTTGTATAATATTAGAATATCGGAAAGAAATTATGTTTGAAGATGATAAAGATGGGATTTCCCATTTAATTGAAAAAGAATTAAACTCTACGGATAAAATATTAAAACCGGATTTTTCACAAAAAGCCGGAAGAGAATTCCTTGCATTTTACCTACAATCAAAGTTCAAGCAGGTTTTAGCTTATGATGCAAAGACTCCGGAACCAATCTTTAAAGAAGTTAGTTATGATTTTATTCAAAAGTTTTCTAAACGATTGATTACAAATCCTGAAAAGAAGATAATGATTGGTATAACAGGTGAATCTGCATCTGGAAAAACAACTATTTGCAGAACTATTGCGAGTGCTATTACATTGTTTAATATGCCAGTGACTATACTTACAACTGATAATTATTTTAATGATATATCAGACTTAATAAAAAAATATGGTAGTTTTGATGCTCTCAGGGATAATGGTTATGATGTGGATTCTCCTGAGAGTTTTCAATTAGATATCCTAAAAGAAGATTTGGAGAAGATATCTCACGGTGAAGATATTTATTCACCAGAATATTTACCGAATGGTACAGGAGTTTCTGTTCCAAAATCACGTTTAGTACCTTCAAAAAAAATTGTTGTTGTTGAAGGTATGGCTTCTATGTACAAAGATATTAAAGATATTTTTGATATAAAAGTATATATTGAAACAGATATTGATGTGAGAAAAGACTGGTTTATGAAACGTGCATATACAGAACGCAACCAAGATCCTGAAAATGCGCTAAAACACTGGGAATATATTCAAATTGCAGGGCAAAAATATGTTCAACCTGCAAGAAGTGAAGCCGATATTATAATTAACGGCAAGGCCAATCTTGCTTATTTCCGCAAAATATTGGAATATATTCATACAATTACTAACAATTTTAATTCTTAGCCAGATATTTAGCTAATCCTTCGCCCATTGAGAAGCAAGACGGTATTATGCGAAGCGCAGCTTGAGCTTTGAAATCAGCTGAAATACAGCGACCAATTGCGAATAAATTTGAATACGATTCGGACATTAGTGATTCCAGTGGCAATTGGTATTCTTGGTAGACTTTTTCTAAAGTAGATTGGTTTTTCTCTTTTGAATGTATATCAACAGGATAATTTGATACAAGAACCGGAGTTTTGAATTTTTTACCATTAATTAGGTCTTCATAAGTATAAACATACTTACCTTTGATTCTGTTCGAAACCCTTACGCCTAGCGAGTTTGCAATACTTGATATGTGTGCATTTTCAAACCCTGGAAGATATTTTTTGCAGAATTGTGATAGTCTAAGAATGCTTAAACGCCCTTCAGAAAGGCTTTTTGAGACGTTATCACTATGGTTTAACAACCGTGGGGCATTAAATGCAATAGAATCCGCTGTTCCAGCGACTGAAAACAGCTGAAAATAGTTTGAATCAGCCTCAGTTATGATTTTTTCGGCTATAGCTTGCTCAAATAGAGGCTTTAACGCCCATTTTCTACCTGTATCCCAGGTGTAAGCTGTAGACATATATGTATATTCACCTATTTTACATGAGGTTGTAACATCACGGTCTGTATCATAATCCATTAACCATTTTGAAAATTTTTCAGTATTAACTCCCGACATAATAAATCTTAAGTTTATAGGTTGAACTTCATTTTCAAAATTTTCTAAAAAATTACAATTTAATTTTTGAAAAATTTTCGCATCACCTGTCGCATCTACAACATATCTCGTTTCGATTGGTGACGATAACTTATTCTCATGAGGAGTTGAATTATTAACATCTATCGAATCAATAGATATTGATAAAATTTTATTCTCTTTTTCATAAATATCTTTAACTTTAGATAAAAATAAGACTTCCGCTCCGGCTTCTTTTATTAGCATATCGAGTGCGATTTTTGTCAATTCTGGATTAAACCAGCCCTTGTTGCCGTCGCAATAAGTAATAGCGCCACCTAATTCATCTAATTTTTCATATAAAATATTAAAAAAATCTGTATTAATCGCATTATCACTTGTTTTCATAGCCGGAATAACAAGAGATGAGGTTATACTTCCACCAAGATATGAGTTTTGCTCTACTATTAAGGTCTTTAACCCTAATTTAGCTGCCGTATAGGCACAACTTACCCCAGCTGTACCACCGCCCACAACAATTACATCATATTTCATCGCCGGATTCCTCATTCTTTGTGCTTCTTATTTTCATATATTTTGATGACGTCATTAAGTCACTGCTTTTGAACTCTAATTCCCGTTGTTTAAGAATCGTAGATTTATCTGATGATAGGCTTGGATCATGATATGGAATTCCGGCTTTTGTGTTGCATAACCCTATTTCATAGTTTGAAAGAGGGTATTTTATAAGAGATTTATCCTTTGCGGCAACAGTTCCTATGAATTTTTTTGTTTTTTCGTTGTAAATTTTGCCGACATAGAAATTATTTTCAAGGAACGTATTTCGAACCAATGCTGAATTAGAATACGTCATTAGTAGTCCACGAGGAGATAGTCGGTTATATAGCTCGGACATAAATTCTACGGTCCATAACTCCGGAGCTTTTGAAAAAGTGAAGGCATCTAAAAATATATAGTCATATTGCTCATTAATTGATAAAATAGACTTTCTTGCGTCATCAACGTAAAAAGTCAGCTTAAACAGCTGCTCAGCAAGCTTAAATTTAGCCTTTTTATAACGTTTCGATAAATGGTCATAATATATATTATGTAAGAAGGCGAATAAATTCAACTTGGACATAAAATTATACCTGTAATTTTGCTTAAAATTGGCATATTTTAGCAGAGATTTGTCAAAAAATTTCTTTTTGCCCTTATCAGTGATAATTTTTTTGAGCTCTGGTGATAAATATTCATTTTTATATTTATCAATAAGAGTGTCTATGATTATGTAACTTACAAAATTGTTGATTCTATATTCATTATCAATTTCATCATAATCATTATTAAATTTTAAATCCAAAAGCTCAGATATCTTTTTTGAATTCTTTGGTGAAAATAAATGAGAAGATTTAGCGATTATTTTTTTTACTTTCCAATATGTATCAAAACAATTAAAAATTTTTGGAACAATTTTTGTATAAATCTCTTGTGGTGTTATTACAGTTTTTAGTAATGGAGAAATTTTTACAAGTTCAGAATTAATTTCTAAACAATCAATCTTAATCTTAGATAAATCAGAAAAATTATTAACATCTCCCGTATCGATAGAGTTTAATAAATCTTTGTTTTCCGTGGTAATGTTATCATCATCTATCGTATCGTTATTTAATTCTGTAACATGATTTTTTTTTAAAATTTTTTTTGAAATTTTTTTGAATTTTTCAATTATTTTTTTTAAAATATTTTTTTTTCTTAAATATTTTTCATCAGAATTTATAACATAACTCATTAGAGCTTTAGTGTTATATCCAATACCATAGCAAACATCCAGAACTTTTATCTTAGATTTAGTATTAAGAGCTTCTTGTATGCCGGATGGTATAACAAACTTTTCCCATGCTTCTGTCAGAGCGCCGAATTTGGAATGATATACATCATCATCAGCATACGAATATAGGCCTATAGAGCCGTCTTGTGTATAATAGAACTCATAATCCCTCATAACCTTTATTATAACAGGGTTTAAGACTCTGTGCAAGCATTAAAAAACGAACTTTTGACTTTAGCCAATTATAAAGTATATAATGTAATAAATAGGATTTTTGAGGGATATTTATGAAAAAGCTACTAATACTGACATGTTTGTTTTGCCTGACCTCTGGAATAGCTAATGCAACTAAGTTTGAACCAGTTCCCGGACAGGTTAAATTACCTGCGAAGTATACGCAAGAATACATTGACAGCATCTCCGAACAATATAAAGATGTGTCAAATGAACAAATATTTCATGTTGCACTTGATATGCTTAAAGATACAAGCGGAGAGTTTTCAAGAAAAGCAATCCTTGGTTATAATTTAACTCAAAGACCCGTTAGGATTGAATTTCGTGATTTATCTGAGTTAAATGAAGCTTATGCGAGCTTTGATGCCGTAGGTTGGAAAAAGAAGAACAGATTATATGTTTATATAAATCCAAAGCATGAATACGCTCCTCCGGCTGCATTGGCTGCATTGCTCTCACATGAAGCATTACACCAAGATGAGTATAATTCTTTGAGCGAGGAAACATACGCATGGACAATGGAAGCTACAGTATGGTGCGAAATGCTAAAACGTTTTCCGGAATCAAATAATCTTGAATCAGAACTTGTAACAAGAGAAAATGTACTCAAACAGCTGCTTGAGAAGGGAAATTACACAAATAAATACATTAAGAAAACCGTGTATGCAAACCAAGGTTACAAAGATTTACCGTTAACTTCCCCAGGGTTTAACAATCAATAATTACTCAAAACTTGAATAAGCATGCTTTTAGTATAAAAGTGTATTGATTAGAACCGGTTCTTGATGTTAAATTGATTTATGAAGATAAAACAACTGGTTATTTCATCACTTTTAATATTAATTCTTGTTATATTTAACCGTGTATTCATGGATAATTTTAGCAAGGCTAATACATATTTTGCAATGCAATCTATGTATAATAACGATGTTGTACAACCTCAAAAATTGTTTGATAAAACTTGGAAAGTTATATATAAAAGCTATTACGAGCCTTCTTTGAACCACCAAAATTGGTATCGTTGGAAAACTCACTATCAGGGTAAAATTAAGACAGATGATGATGCTAGAGTTGCAATTGACACAATGATTGCAAGCTTGAATGAACCTTATACAAGATTTATGCCTCAAAAGGATTTTGAAGAATTAACAACATCAATAACTTCAAAAATTTATGGTATAGGGG
>CAKVMU010000058.1 GCA_934773085.1 uncultured Candidatus Melainabacteria bacterium | reverse complement strand
CTCTGTTACTAAACCGTTATTGTATATTATTCTAAAATGCAATGCAGCACCGAAAAGTGCATGATTATACTGCGTTTGATTTATTCAAGTTTAAGGTATTTTAGAGTATAATTCTTGTATGAAAAAATTATTACTCACAATATCAATAGCACTTCTCGCTGTGCAGCCTACCTTTGCTTGGAGCGGGAACGATATATTTCATCTGAACATCAACAACGAAGAAAGAGATGTTAAAAGAGTTTTGGAATCACAAGTCAAATTTGCAAACAAAACCGATTTTGACAAGTTTATATCCACATACGACAAGCGGTACGTAAACTCTGACGGATTCAATCTGGACATATACTCCAATCTTGTTAAAGATATCTGGAATACATATGACAACATTAAATACGGAATAAAAATTAAAAACATTTCGGTAGAAAATGACAAAGCAATCGCCGAACTCACAGAAACTTCTTATGCCACAATTCCGATGGCTGCTCAGCTATCTGGAGAACTCAAAAGTGAGTCAAACAGCGTTTACTACTTGCAAAAAATAAACGGCGAATGGAAAGTAACTTCTGATTCAGTTATTGACGAAACGACTTCAATGCTGTACGGAGATGCCAAGAACCTTGACATAAAGCTCACTGTTCCGACACAAATTCCTGCGGACACAGAATATTCCGCAATGCTTGAATTTACACCGCCAAAAGAAACATACGCAATTGCATCAATCGCTGCTGACAAGGTCGAATATCCGCAAAAACAAGCAAAGGAAGTTTTTAGAGTTTTGCCGGATGATAATATTTTGGAAAGACTTTTTACTTCAAACACAGATAATGTAAATGAATATATTATTGCATCAATTGGATTAACCCGAGCTGCAGTTGAGGACTTAAACGTAAAATTGAGCCTTACAGGTTTTGGGTACACAATAAAAAGGGTTAATGTTATCCCCCAAAACAAATTAATAACACGAGACGAGAGCCAAACAAATGATGACAAAGGCAAGTAAAATCGCATACCTCATAGTTGCATCAGTATTTCTGATTGCATTTGACCTGTATTTTTCGGGACTAATTCTCAATTCTTTGAGATTCAAACTGGAAGAGAATCCTGTCTTTGATCTAATATTCGTACAAAACACAGGTGCAGCCTTTAGTATTCTTGAAAATTCAAAAGTTTTCTTAATTCTGTTTTCGGCAGCTGCGATTTTTATAATCCTTTTTTATGCAGTCAAAAATGCATCAAAATATTCCGCTATGGCAGGTTTTTGGGCTGCAATGCTTATTGCGGGAATTAGTTGCAATATGTACGAAAGAATTGTATTCGGGTATGTAAGAGACTTTTTTAAACTTAATTTCATTGAATTTCCAGTATTCAATATATCTGATATATTCATAAACATAAGCGTTCTTGCTATAATCATAATTATTATAAAGAACAAATACTTGAAAAATAATGAAACTAATAATTGACGAAATATCAGAAGACTCCCGAATAGATTCCTACTTGGCTGAAATTATGCCTAATTTGTCACGCTCACAAATACAAAAAGGGATAAAACAAGGGGTTGTATCGGTCAACTCAAATTCTGTAAAACCGTCTTATACACTAAAAGTCGGTGACATCATTGAATTTGAAAAAATTTCTAATGAAGAAGAGCCTATTAAAGCCGAAAAAATTCCGTTGGAAATCGTTTGGGAAGACGAAAATATGGCGGTTGTAAACAAACCGTCCGGAATGCTTACACACCCAACAACCGTCGAGCGGGAAGGAACATTGGTTAATGCTCTTTTGTATAAATATGGAGACAACCTTTCAGATTTAAACGGAGAGTTCCGCAGAGGAATCGTACACAGACTGGACAGAAACACCTCCGGACTCATTATGATTGCAAAAAACAATCAGACTCACGAATATCTTGTCAACGAGATGAAAGAAAAAAGGTTTACGAAAAAATACCTTGCTGTAGTTCGTGGAAATATTGATAATGATGTGTTTGAAATAAATAAGCCTATTGGCAGAGACCCCCGTCATCCGGAAAAACAATGTGTTACGCCGGATGGAAAGAAAAGTCTTACTATCGTTAAGGTTTTGGAACGATTTGATGGCGCAACACTGGTTGAATTAACCCTTGTAACCGGCAGAACCCACCAGATTCGTGTACATATGGCATCAATCGGTCATCCGGTATTTAATGATACTCTCTATGGATTTGGGAAAATCAGAATTAAAACAGAAGAACAAGTTCTTCAATCTTACAAACTTGAGTTTAATAAACCATTTGGCAAGGAAAGAATTTCGCTAGAACTCCCGCCGGATGAAAAAATCAGCAAAGTGATAAAAGCTCTGGGGTAAATGTATTTGGCTGGTAGGTCAAAACTACAAGCATAGCGTTTTACATCTCTGGATTGCCACGGCTCTGCGAGCCTCGCAATGACGGCAAATTGGTAAAAGTACGCTAATTGTGCAACATCATTACGAGCGAAATCGAAGTAATCCAGAGGGGTAGTTTATGTATGGGTGCAATTGGTGCTACAGTTGCAGGACCTGCAGGCTCTATTATCGGGATTAGCATTGGAGGACTTTTAGGGAATAAAGTTGCTGAAGCAATTGCTTAATGCTTGATTTTTTTCTGAGCCCGTCTTTCTTCAATGCGTTCTTTTTTGGCCTCTTGTTTGAAAATACCAAGAATTTCATTTAGCCATTTTATATCATCGTGTTTTTTATCTGTATAAAGTGCTTTTACCGCCCTGATAGTATCGGTTCCATCTTGTGGAGAAATAGTTTTAAATGACAGAACTTCGGCTGTTAGGCAATAAAAAAAATTTCCTGTCACAGTATTACATTCTCGTAGATTTCTCATTGCTTTATTGTAATACTCTTTATTGATTGCTTGAAACGAATTGCTACTTATTCTATCAATTTTCATTTACCACCCTTTTTCTGAGCCCGTCTTTCTTCAATACGTTCTTTTTTGGCATCCTGTTTACAGAAACCTAATAGTTCATTTAGACAGTTAAGATCTGGATGTTTTTTGTCCGTATACAAAGTTTTTATTGCTCTTACAGTGTCTACCCCGTCTTGTGGCGCTATATTTTTGAATGTCAAAATATCATGTGTTAAACAATACAATAGATTAATCGTTATTGCACCTCTGCTTTCAATTTCTTTTGCAGCTTTATCGTAATATTTTTGATTAACAGCTTGAAACGAATTGTTATTCAATGAGACATTAGTTGGTAGAATATGCATATGTACTCCTTGACACGACTTTATCATAACATATTGTGAAATGCAATATATAATTGGACGAATGTTTAGGTTTTGTAATAAATACGGTCAGTCTATAATCTACTACACTCCACACACACTAAAAGTACAAATATAAAAGTGCAGGGCGGTCGAAACGACCGCCCTGCACTGAATTTTTAATAGTACAAATTATACTTCCACCATCCTGGTTGATGTGCATCCCAGTTGACCTTGCTCAAATCGATTACATCACCAACTTTTATATTTGCTGTAATACCCAAATCTTGCATTATTGCTTCTCTAAAGTCTTGCATATAATCATTAAGAGCTTCTTCTATTCTATCGTCAGTCCACTTATTAGGATTCTTTTCGATAGATTTTTTCAACCTAGGGAATTTATCAAGATTTGCACGGAGGTAATCCTTGATTATCTTATCCACTGAATCTTTTGCTTTTACTACGACATACTGTCCGGCTTTACTATACCCGTTGCCTTCTATTAGCTGTCGTTTTACAGCGGTAGAAGATTTTTCATAAATTTCAGCTTGTAGATTATCTGGGAGTTTTTGCCAAACATTAATGTGTGTAATTACCCTATTATATATAGCATTTCCAACTTTATCAGTTTGTTTTGCAAGCTCAACAAGCTTGTCGACCTTTTTATTATAATCACCCATATTAATATTATTGAACATATACAAAACAGCTTCACCGTCATCTAAGTCTAACTTTTCGTATATTGCTTTTGCTACTTTTTGAGCTTCGCCCTCTTGACAATCTGCTGGTAATAGTCGAACAAAGTCGTCTAAAGTAACTCCTCCTGGCAATTTTGACTTGTCAAAAGTTACGTTACCATTTTCATCCGTTTGAGTAAAGAATTTTGCAAGCTTGAAGCCATTTTCCTCTGAAATCATACTTTTCTCGTCAAACTTTTCCAACAGACCTTGCATAATTTCCGGCTCAGCGGAGAATGTCTCTATAATTTTATCAAATGGAATATCTTCTCTGTAACGGACTTTATTATTGATAAAATCTAAGACTTCCTCTTTAGTTTCCATTTTGTCAATAAACTCTGCAAATTTTGAAACCAAGACTTCTTTGGAGATATAGTACTCAACTGCTGCCGTATATTCATTTTTGCCCATATCTTCCAGCTTGATAGAATTGACAATTGCAGTCTTCATATCGTCATCACACTCTCCGATAAGCGCAGACATTTCACTATATGTATATCTTCTTGAAGGTTCGAATTTATAGGTTTTGACGTCATTACCTTCTTCATCTTTGGTAGTTTCAACTACAAAGTATGATTCAAGGATTTGATTTTTCAGAGCTGATTTCTCCTCATCTGTCATGTTTGTTGCATCAATGCTGTCAAACGCAGTTTCTAAATATTTTGTATTCTGAATATTACCTTTATCTGAATTCAGGTAAATATCAGCCACTTTATCTTTTATCGCTGTATAAAACGCATCTTTATCGGCTTCAGCAGGGGTGTATCTAAGCAAATTTATTAATGCCATGTCATTTTTATTAATCAATGCCAGTACATCGTCTTTTGTAGCTTTTAAACTATCGGCATTGTCTGCCAGTGCTCTTGCAAGACCGATATCATCTGTATTAGCATATTCTTTGAACAAAGCAGCTCGCTTCTCGTCAGTATCTGCAGCATTCAATTTTGTTACAAATGCATCCAGCAATTCTGGAGAATCTGCACTATAATCTTCTGCCCAGTAAACGATACCTCTATCTGAATAAGTCTCCGTTTTGGCAACAACACCATGTTCTGTGTCTGCAGGAATATCATAATAAGGGTCTTTTTCTAACAATGACTTCAATGCGTGTTCATCATCTGTCAGTTTAACACCTGCTTTTTCTTTATCTATTAGTTCTTTATACATAGTAGCTGCTGTTTTCAAGGCTTCTTCATCTTTTTCAAACAGAGTATTGTCTAAGCCACCCTCGCCATTAATTATAATAGCCCCTATGACATTATTATTTTTTGTCAAAAGCAAGTCTTTGACCAACGCTTTTGCTTCATCAGAAGTCTTATCAATCTTACCATCATCTTTCAAAGTCGCCACAACATCGTTCAAGACTTCTTCAGAAGGGTATGTTTTTACCCTTTCCAGAAGAGTTTTCAAGTTTTCAGCCTTTCTGGCAGTTGCAGCTTCCGCTGCTTCACCTTCCGGTGCTGATTTTATTTCTTTCTCAAAAGGTTTGATAAGTTCTTTCAACTTTTCAAGAGTATCTGCCTCAACAGCAATATCACCGTTTGTGTACTTGAACTTGGTTGTAGTAACGGCATTTTCGCCTTCACCTTCTGTTTTGGTGAATTTTTTAATTTTTTCTTCACCTTCAACAGCCGCTTCTGTCCAATTTTCGTCAATTTGAGGTTTTACAACTACAATTGACGATTCCGCAACAGGAGATACCGGTTCTTGATTAGGTTTTACTTCCGGTTTTACTTCCGGTTGTGTTCCTGCTTGGACTGTCGTATCTGCAGGAGCCGGAGTCTTACCGACTTTCAGCTCCTGACCGACTTTAACCTTGTTAACATCATTGATGTTGTTAACTTTCCGCAATACGTTTATTGATTTCTACGTACCCCGGTTTTTTGCCGCCGTTTTCAGCTTTCAACTGTTCAACAGCGATTTTATATAATGAATCTCCCTTTTTGACTGTATATGTTTTCGCAAATTCACCATTCAAAGCATCTTTCTTGTCACCATATTTTTGTTTCAAGTTTTGAATCGTGTTGTTATAAGCTCTCATAGAAGATTTACCGTCATCCGCAACCTTCTCAGGAGTCGGTTTTGAAGCTTTAGGCTCAGATTCTGCAACATCATTTTTTACACCATCCGCAACTGATTTTTCTTCAGCTTTTGCGGCATCCTCTTCCAATATCTCTTTAATCATTTCTATCGGATTTGGATATTCCTTAAATTCTACAACAGGAACAGTACCTGATGTCGGAGCCTCATCTTTCAAAAAGTCTTCAATGGACTTGCCTGATTTTTGAAAATCTTCAACAAGTTTTTTCATACTATCTTCACTAATATATTTACCGAGTTTTCCACGCAGTAAGTTCAAAAGCTCAGTTTCTTTACCGTCAACTTTACCTTTTTTATTCCCGACTTCATCTATTGCATCGAAAATCGGTTGCAAATCTTTGAGCTCTTTTTTCGCTTTCTTGTAACTTTTCCCTTCATCTAAATAGATTTTTTTACCATTACGGTCAAAATGAATACCGTTGTCTGTCATTACTAACACTCCTTATTTTTATTTACACGAATAGTTACCCTATATATCGGCACATTTTGAAAAAACTTTAGGGTATCGTTACAAATATTTACAATCGGGATAGATATTTAACACCTCACCCTCAATCCCTCTCCTGCTAGGAGAGGGTATTAGCTAAATTTTCCTTCTACCAGCGAGACAAGACTGGAATAAAGGAACAAACCCTTCAATTTTTATCAAAAACTCCACGTGAATTTCATACAAACAAACGATAGAGATTTTTTATAAAAAGGATACAATGATAGTTGACATGTTTGTGGGCGAACGGGATGGAACAAGATTTAGATTTTTCTTCGTACAACAAAATAAAACGTGCATCTAATGAAGAGTTGACAGCTTTGTGGACTCAATACTTTGAGGACCACGAAAATAAAACTCTTAGAGATAAATTAATTCTACAATATATCTATTTGACAAGATACGTTGTAGGACGTGTTAAAGTTGCGCTTCCGCCTACATTCTCATTTGAAGATATTTCAAGTTACGGAATTGAAGGTCTTATTGATGCTGTCGAAAAATATACTCCAAAAATGGGCGCAAGGTTTGAAACCTATGCTCTTGTTCGTATAAGAGGGAACATTATCGACAAAGTACGTTCTCAAGACTTCCTTCCGAGAAGTGTCAGACGTAAGATTAGGGATGTAAAAGAAGCTCAAGAGGAATTAAAAAAACAATTCGGAAGAGCTGCAACAAATACCGAAATCGCAAACTACCTTGGAATCGAAAGAGAAAAGGTAGAACAGCTTTTGGCTGACGATACAACAATTACATCTATTTATGATAAAAAAGGCGCCTCAGACGGTGACATCGAAATCATTGATACACTCGAAGATTCCCACAATCTCGCCCCACATGAACAACTTGAAGAAAAAGATGTCAAAAAGGAATTGGAGGATGCTTTGAAACGTTTGCCTGAAAGAGAAAGAACTATTATGGTTCTTTATTACCACGAAAACATGACACTTAAAGAAATCGGAGACACCATCAATGTTTCAGAGTCCCGTGTATCACAACTCCACGCTCAAGCTATTATGAAGCTTAAAAATCTTCTTAGCGAAAACAGAAGCGAAAGACTTAAAAAAAGCATTATTTAATAACACTTTCACCCGCAATTTTTTCACCCGTAATCTTATAAGTAGCCACTTCCGTCTTCATCAAGTGGTTATCAACCAATGAGAACGATTCAAGTGTCAAACTATTAATCCCGCTAAACTCATTATCACCCAATCTTATCGTCACAGTGTCTGTCAAAATTTTATTGTTGTCATACTTTGCTCTTTTAGAGAACACGACAACATTACCTTCAACAGTTTTTACAGAAATTGTAGAATTCGCACCGGTAAAAGGATTGTCAAGAGTAATTGTATCCCCGCTTCGTGACATATTCCAAAAATCCAAACTTTGCGGTTTAAATGTTCCGTAACTGTTTGTAGTATCCAAAACCGCTTTCACACGCCAACTTCCCCAAAAAGCTTCGGGAATTTCTTCCACAGATACACCTGCTTCTAAAACAGCAGCGTTCACAAAAAGAGGGAATAAAATTGTTAAAAGCAGGGTTAAAAATTTTTTCATAATCTTATTATAACGTTTTTTAGAAAAATGTCATCGGAGCAAATTTTAACATTATCCGTGTTTATGTTATGATTCAATTATCCAAAATACACGAGCGAGGGAATATATTATGACAGAGACAAAGATAAAAGCAGAAGACTTACCTACAGTTTATGATCCGAAGTCTTCTGAAGAAAAAATGTACAAATTATGGGAAGACGGAGGCTATTTCAGAGCTGATGCACATTCTAAGAAACCGCCTTTCACAATCGTAATTCCACCGCCTAACGTTACCGGTGTTTTGCACATGGGACACGCTTTAGACGAAACTTTACAAGATATTTTAACCCGTTATCACAGAATGAGCGGCTATGAAGCTCTTTGGATTCCGGGAACAGACCATGCAGGTCTTGCAACTCAAAACGTTGTCGAAAAACAACTTGCAAAAGAAGGTTTGACAAGACACGATTTGGGCAGAGAAAAATTCGTTGAAAAAACTTGGGAATGGACAAATGAACACAAAAGTCACATTCTCGACCAATGCAAACGTTTGGGTGCTTCTTTTGAC
>CAKVMU010000057.1 GCA_934773085.1 uncultured Candidatus Melainabacteria bacterium | reverse complement strand
GTTTTGTCGTGCCCGCTGCTCCTTTTGAACGGACTACGAGATTGTTTTGTTATGCGTGATAACCTTTTGTCGGAGCAGATTGGTAAGTACTACCTGTTTTGTTTTGTCGTGCCCGCTGCTCCTTTTGAACGGGCTACGAGATTGTTTTGTTATGCGTGATAACCTTTTATTTGGAGTGGTTATGTAAGGGCTTGTAGTAATTATACTATTTACCCCCCTTACCTCTAGCCTCCGAAGGTCTTGAATGAGCTTTCAACGTTGTCATCAACAACTTTCTTAACCGCATCGATTTCTGTTGAAAGTGCATTCTGTTCTGTATCAAGCTGTTTTAATCGCAATTCAAGTTGCAAATCTTCTTGCTGAATCAAAGAAGTCTTTGCGTTGATATCCTGAACTGTTTTATCGTAAACAGCGTTGTCGTAATAGTACTGATTCATTGCATCTTGATAAGCGTTGTCATCAGTAATTGTTTCCATGCTCAATGTGTATGTTATGCTGTCATCTTCAAATCTGATAGAAGTGAATCTTCCGTTGCCGTCAGTTTCAAGTAAAGCCTTTTCAGTTTTTTCAACTTTTGTTGATACATAGGTTGCGTTGTAATAAGCAAGCTTGGTTTGACCGTCAATGTGGTTGTTGCCTGTGCCGCTTGTGTATGATTCAAACAAATCGTCGTATGTTGTATAGTAATTGACTCCATTGAGTTTGAATGAATAAATACCGCCGGTGTAGTTGCCATTTGCATCAAAACACTTGCTTATACTGTCATTAATGCCCTGCTCTTTCATATCAGCAATAATTTGATTAATTTCTGCTTGCTGATCTGCGGTCAAAGTTTCAATCGGTGTCAGTTCGCAGTTACCGATATATGTCGGTCTGCTGAGGTTTTTGTACGCATCAACAGCATTGTTGTAATCGATTAAAGCGTCATTTTCATCATCTTTTTTTTCTTTAACTTCTTCTTGTGCTTTCTCGACCTGTTTAGTTACACTGTTTTCGCCAGTAACAAGATATGTAGGTAGATTTGTTCCAGTATTTCCTATTGCAGAGCCTACCAAGTTTTGTAAATCACTTAGAAAGACCATTGTTTTATTAGTGCTGTCGTAGTAAATAGAGCTTGTATCTGTGCTTTCATCAAGCGCACCAGCAGTTTTTAATGATTGAAGTGCTTTGACAATGTTTTCTTGCTCATCAGTCGTTAGGTCCTTATAAGGTGTATAAATGCGTGTAGTAGAGTCCTTCTTTGTAACAGTGTATTTGCCATCAGTACCTAATTCGCATTTAGTAACGTCATTAATATTAACTGCATATTTTGAAAGTGTCGCAAGGTCTTGTTTTGCCTTTTCAGTCTCTGCTTTGGCTGCTTCATATTCGTTACTTTTCTCCGTAATGTCTTTTAATGCAGTTTGAATTTCCGTTGCGGTTGCTCCTGTTCCTGAGCTGAACTGTACTTGCGGGTCAGAAAGTTTTTTCTGAGAACCTGTGTATTTGTCTGTGTAATAGTAATGGGTTACAACATAGTTGTAATCTGGGTCAGCAGATGATAGTTGCTGCCAATCTGATATGGTAGAAGAATTCGTACCATCCTTATATGAGTACTGAGTTTTCGTGAAATCCTGTGTACTTGGTGGTACAGGAACGCTCAGACCAAGCATTTGGTTAAAAAGATTTGCACTCTGATTCGACAGTGCAGTTCTTGCCTGATTTATCTGTTGACCTTCATATTCACAATTGGATTTTCTTGCAACCAGAGCTAGATATCTGGCTTGAGATGCTGCCATACCCATAGTAGGTTTCTCCTATCAGTTGTTGTTTTGGAATTCTGTCATCCGTTTTTAAGCGTAATCAGATGACCTGTACCTTACTTTTAATGAGACTTTATTAAAAGTCAATGATACTAATAACATTATATATTAGTATTCAATAATTTAAGTAAGCGAATTCATAAAAATCATACATTTGATGGAGATGGAACTGAAAAAATCATGCAAATTATGTACCGAAAATTAAACCGGTATGAATAAAGCGCTTGGTTTACCTTTTATGTTTTGAATCCCGTCAGAAGCAGCTTGTCCGCCACCTATAGAAACTTCTACGTGTCCGTATTCCTTGTCATATCCGCAGGCACCTTTGTCATAAACAAGAATAGCGCCTTTTGGAATGGATTTTAGGTCTTTAATATCAGCTACTGCAACTTCATTAAAATGCGAATTCTTTCTTAAAATATTTTTCATCTCATAACCGTGTCCTCTTTGTCCATTTGACAAATGCGTCTTCTCAAGAGCGTTGCTGACAAATTTTGCACAATTGTGTTCGAAACCGGTTGCATGAGATTTTGTATAGGAGCTTAATTTTTCGCCCAAAGTTTTGTTGTATTTTGCAAATACATTTCCGTTAGTTTTTGTGCTGCAGCGTTTGAAACTGTCACCGACTACAAAGTTTTGACTAAAATCAAACATCGGAGTGCTTTGATATACCCAATTTGGAGGAGTGTTATTGGTATTGAAATCGAACGCAGGCATCGTGAACCAATCATATATGTTAAATGTTGGTATAAACGTGTTGCCTAAGCCGGAAAAGTATGTTGTAAAATTAATGTTAAACAAATTTCTTAATATCTCCTAGATATATAAAGTATATATCTATAAAGAAATTGCTAAATTGTTACAATATGTTACCAGTTCTCTGAGCCGTAAGCTTTGTATTTTTCTATGTAATTTTTTCTTGCAGTTATGATTTTCTGGTAGTTTTCGCTATCTTTAGGGGATTCTTGTATCAGAGCTTCGTAGTGGATGATTTCTTCTTTCATCTTTCGGATTTTTTGTTTTAATTTTTCTTTTTCTAAAAAAATTGCTCCTGAATAACCGCAATCTTCCGGAATTACAGATGTTGCTCCGGATGGAAAACTTTTGCAGATTTCCGGTTTTTGGGGATGTAGGCATTCGTTATTGTCGGACAAGTATCTACAAGTATAGATTTGAGCATCTTTGAACAGGTTTTGAACAATTTTTGCATAAGAATCGTTAAGGTTATTGAGAGGCTCAAGTCCTTCAAAAATTGGTTGTTTCCCGTCACGCAGAATTATTCCGTCTATTACGGGAATATATTTACAGCAGAGTCCGCATTTATTACAAAGATTATCCATAGTACTTATTATAAAAGAATCTCTACATTTAATAAAGGATTGCAAAAGAAAAAAAATGAGATATTATTATACAAAATAAGGAGAGTGAAATATGAAAAGAATATTATTTGCATTAGGTTTATGCGCAATGATGACTGGTTCAGCTTTTGCTGACGGTAATGCGTTTACACCGTTAAATTTTAATGACACAGGATACGGAAAACAGTCAACTTCAACATCATATACTCAAGCTGCTCCGGCAACTTCTGAAACAGAGGCTATTGGAAATGGAAATATTCAAAATGCTATTTCTCAGTTGGAAAATGCACAGGTTGATATAAGAAATGACTTGTTAAACTGCAAAACAAAATATGCTGATGTTGATGCTCAGTACAAGCTTATTAAAAATGAAAGAAACGCATTGAAAAAACAAGTTAAGACTGTTGAAAAGAGAATTAAAGAGATTGATAAGGCAAAGGAAAAGATTAGAAAGAATATGTTATAATCTTTTGATTCAAGATTTGCGGCGCACATTGTTGAAAACAATGTGCGCCGTTCTTTTTACTGATTAGTGTTTCGCATTTGGAACAATTGTGGAGTTCCTGTATTGCTGCAAACTCCGAATTGGCAGTTTGAGTTGTAACTGTAATCTGTCGGTTGTGAACCGAAGTTTCTGTAATTTTTGTCAGCATTATTCTGTGCAGGTTTTAATCTTGCTTCCGGAGTTTCTGAAAACTCACTGATATTGGACTCTTTTGAGAATGTTTGTTGCATAGGCTCTTGAAACTGTGCAATAGAGCAGGCGGCTCCTTCACTGTCAATTGGACAACTCGCAAATACAGGTGCGGCGGCTAAAATGACGAATATGGCTAATAACTTTTTCATAACTTACTCCTTTGTTATATCCTCATTGTAATAGTTCTTTTGTGGATAACATTCCCCAAAATGTGTAGTCAAAAATCCTATAATTATTCGTGTTCAGATTTTATTTCCACTATATGAAGGATTTTACAATTCTTAATAAAGTGTTAGCATAAAATAGGACTGGGATTGGAGGATTTTTCCATTGTACGCATATAGGCAACAGGAACAAGTTAGAGTTATGCATGCTGTGCCACAAAAGAGAGTGGTTCACAAAAATGTCGTGCATAAAAAGGTAAAGGTAAAAAAGCCTAATCCTTTAGTTTCTTTATTCCGATTGACTGTTGTAACTGCTTTTCTCGGTGTGTTTGCCACTATGGTATGGCCAATGACTTATAATTCACTTATAAAACAAGTGTTTTATCCGACTGCAATTCCGACACAAACTGGTTTCACAAATGTAATGAAAACAGAGAATCCTTGTTATTCAACAACAGTAGATTTATATAGTCTTGCGAATCCTGTTACTAATTATATTCATAACGATATGTTTGATAACACATTATTATTAACCCCGACTGTGCAAAAAGCTCATAGTGAAGTTACAACAATGTATCATACGACAGAATTGACTTCGCTTAAGAAGCAGTTGGAAGGTTTGATGGCTCAATATCCTACGATAAAACCATCTATATATGCTTGGGAATATGATCAAGGTCGTTATGTTGATATAAATGCGGACAAGCTGTATCCGGCAGCAAGTATTATCAAGCTTCCTGTGTTGGTGCGTTTGTTCAAATCTATAGAATCAAATCAACTTACTATATATGATGAAATGAAAATGACGGAACAGTATCGCTCATCAGGTTCCGGTAACTTGCAATATTCACAAGCGGGTAAGAATTATACAATGGATTACCTTGCAAAAATCATGATTCAGGATTCTGACAATACGTCTACAAATATGATTATGTCAAAACTTGGCGGTATGGATGATATCAATGTAGGTTTAAGAGATTGGGGTATTTCAAAGACTTATGTTCGCACTTGGCTTCCGGATTTGAAAGGTACGAATAAAACAACTGCTCTCGATTTGGCAAAAATTCTTTATAACTTGGATAACCCGGGATTTTTGAATATTAATTCTCGTGAATATATTATTGATTACATGAGTCATGTAAAAAACGACCGTTTGATTCAGGCTGGTTTGGGTGAAGGCGCTTTATTTATTCATAAAACCGGTGATATTGGCAGCATGCTTGGTGATGCGGGTATTGTTTATGCTCAAAACGGCAAGAAATACGTGGTTGTAATTTTGGCACAAAGACCGTATAACTCTCCTCAAGGCAAGGATTTTATAGTTAAAGCTTCATCATTGATTTACAAAGCTATTGCAGGCTAAGGAGCCGGCAGTTTAAAGTTTGAAGTTGTATTGTCATGCTGAATGTGCTTCGGCAGGGGTAAATGGGGGTAAATAAATAGGGCTGGTAGGTGGGAATTACTGACTTGGTACGCACGTGTGCGCATCCTACTAACTACTGGTTTAGCTATTTTAGTTGAACAGTTGAAGAGTTGAAAGGTTGAAAAGTTTATTATCCCCTCTCCTAGCAGGAGAGGGATTAAGGGTGAGGTGTCGACTTGTATGTGAAAAAGATAGACTGTCCCCTCATCCTAACCTTCTCCCGACGGGAGAAGGTAAATAGATAGTTGTAGGATGCGGTAAATCGAAGATTTCCCGCATTTTTGCCCTATCCTCTTTTTTTGTAAAATATTGTAAAGATTTAGTTGTACGGAAGCAAATATTTTTCTTCACATCTTTTGTTGATAGTATGATAAATAGAGCCGAAAGGGTTTTTGTGTATGAAAGAAACAACTATCTTAAAGAAATGTAACAATAAGGCAATTTTTGCCGATACAAAAACTTTATATAGGTACATAGATTATAGAGGATTAACAAATATGAGAAAAATCACAAAAAAATTATCAGCAATGGTGCTATGTACACTGTTTGCATCAATGCAAGTATCACTTGCAGCAGGTTTGAGTGATGCATCAATTAACCATGTAGATGGTGGTTTTAAAGGATCTGTTGCCGGAAATAATTCTTTGGACTTGAATTTTAATGGCAATGCTCATGTTAATTGGAATAGATTGAATGTTGGAAAGAATGAATCTTTAAACTTCAATGCTGTTGATGGTGCAAAAGACTTGACAGTCTTGAACACAGTTAACAATGGTATGACAAATGTATATGGTACAATCAGCGCAAACAGCGGTATTTCAAAATTGATTATTTCAAACCCTAATGGTGTTTTGTTTGATGGTGCAAACTTCACAACTGCAGGGGATACATTGATAACAACTCAAGCAATGGGTGCTAACTTCGTTAACGGTAATATGGATGTTACAAAACTTCAGGAAGCAACAGTTAACGGTGTTGTAATTAAAAATAATTCTAATTTCAACGTTGGTGGCGAGTTCACTATTATGGCTCCTTCAATCAATGCAGTTAAATCAGCAATCAGAGCTGACAAAGGTGTTAAGTTGATAACTGCAAACGGTCAGGACTTTTTAGTTGCACCGGCAGAAGGCACAACAATCAAGGATGCCGGCGTCAGAATGGAAACAATCGAAGTTAACGGTAATGTTTATGTTTTGTCAGGCAAAGATATTGTTAAAGTCGTAAACGGTGGTACTATCAATGGTGATTTGACAGTTGAATCAAAAGGCATTGTTGCTTTGAACTATTCAAATGATGCAAAGAATGACTTGGTTGTTAAGGGTAACTTAAAAGCTGATTCAACAGGTGATTTAAACCCTGCTAATAAAGGTAACTTCATGTATTTGAGAAATGCAAAAGTTGACGGAAATGTTGATATGTCAAATTCAGGCGGTTTCCTTGAAGTTGCTAACTTAACATCTGGTGGTGATGTTAAATTGACAACAACAGCTGGTGCAAACTCACATGTTAAACACTTTGTTCACGTAGTTGGTGACAACGATATCGCAGGAAATTTAGATGTTGATTCAATTCATAACATTCACATCGGTGGTTATAATTATGAAGAAGGAAAACTTGCAAACGGTAGCTTGAAAGTTGGTAAAAACCTTACAGCAACAGCTCACGAAGGTTCTATCGCAGTAACAGTCGATACTTCTGCAGACAACGTTGCATTGACTTCCGGTACATTGAACATCATTTCAGACGGCAAGGCAGTTATTAAAGCTAACGATTACAAATTCAAAGCAAACGGCTATATCGGCGGTTTGGATTCATCAGATAAAATTATTGACACAATGGAATACTATCGATTGATTCCGCCGGCACAAAAAACATTCCTTCAAATCGAAGGTGGCAATGTTTCTCAATTGGAAACAGCAAACAATGGTTATGCATTCGTAAGAGCTAACAAAAATATGAATATCGACGGTGTTAAAGCAGGCAAAGTTAACCTTTCAGCAGGCGGCGATATCAAAATTGGACAAGATGCTCATGCTGACTTGATTAAAGTTGACGGTGAAACTAGAAACTTGACAGTTGAACTTCCAAACAGAGATTACACTTTGAAATATACAAACATCAGAAATACAGAAGAAGTTACAATCAATCCGGATACAGAAATCACATATGAAATGGCAAATGGTGAAAACGGATGGAACAGAGGTACTCAAACTAAAGACAATACTTACTTGGTAGTTCCTGGTAACCCGGATCCAGATCCAGAACCAATCCCGACTCCGGATGACAACGATAACGTTAAGATTATGAATAATCTTCAACGAGATCAAATCAACTCAGCAATCGATGCAAATGAAGTATACTCTCCGATAGCATTCGCAGCTGACTTGGATGAAGAAAATGACAAGGGTGTTCGTAAGAACGTTGACGGTTCAGTAACAGTTGTTAGAGCATACCCTGCAAAATAGAATCTAGAAAGTAAGATGGGTAATATAAAGAGGTAAACTTTTAAAGTTTACCTCTTTTTTTTGAGGGTTTACAGACGATTTTTAAATTTTATAATATATTGCGGAGGGTTTAGTTTTGATTATCTTGGAAAAACCTTATGTATCAGGATTATTAATCGACAGTATTGTACAGAATGATTGGGCAGTTCTTGAGAACGATACCGTGGACAATGCGGACATAGAAGAAGGTGCTCTTGAAGTTATTCCGTCAGAGGTGGCTAAGAACTATTACAGTCAGGTTGAACACCCTTTGATATACTCAAATTCGGAAATTGCAATTAAGTGGGTTTTGGAAAATCTTCCGGATTCAAATTTGAGCAGGTATATAAAACTTTTTAAGGATAAGATTGCGTTTAGAGAAATGTTGAAAGAATTTTATCCGGAGTTTTTCTTCAAAGAAATAAGTTTGGAAGATTTAAAACGGATTCCGTTAGAGGAGTTAAAATATCCGTTTGTAATAAAGCCTTCAATGGGTTTTTTAAGTGCAGGAGTGCATGTCGTTCATAATGATGAAGATTGGAAAAGGATTTTGGCTTCAATTGATGCAGAAATGGAGGTTGTAAGTTCTGCGTATCCGGAAGATGTTGTAACTTCTTCAAAATTTATTATGGAAGAATATGTAAACGGAGATGAATTTGCGATAGATGCGTATTATGATTCTCAGGGAATTCCTGTGATTTTGAACATTTATCAGCATCCGTTTTTAAATTCAAAAGATGTAAAAGGCAGAGTATATATGATTTCTGCGGGAATTATGGTTAAATATATGGCACGTTTTGCGCTGTTGTTGAAACAAATTGGTGACAAGAATGGTATAAAGAACTTCCCGTTACATATAGAGTTAAGAGTTACGGATGATGAGCAAATTATCCCTATAGAAGCTAATCCGTTAAGGTTTGCGG
>CAKVMU010000056.1 GCA_934773085.1 uncultured Candidatus Melainabacteria bacterium | reverse complement strand
GGGCTATACAGATGATGAAATGGGCATATTTAATAATTTACCTGTAATTATTTTTGATGATTTTACTACTTCAACAAAATTTGTTAATTTCCCATTTAAAGTGAAATCTTCTGCTATGAAAATATTAAAATTAAATAATTCAAAGGTGGCTAATATAAAGTATGTATACTATGTAATGCAAAATATTAAATTTGATAGTTCAACACACAAACGTTACTGGATATCAGAATATGCAAATATTAAAATACCATTACCACCATTAGAAGTTCAAGAAGAAATTGTGCGTGAACTTGACGGCTATCAAGCAGTAATTGACGGTGCTCAAAAAGTTATATATAATTGGAAACCAGCTTTGCCAATCAACCCGAATTGGGGAAAAACAAGGCTAGGTGATATCTGCGAAGTCCAATCTGGTGGCACGCCATTAAAAAATCAAAAAGAATATTGGACTAATGGAAGTATTAATTGGTATTCTTCTGGTGAACTGAATGAAATTTATACTAATGAGTCCAATGAAAAAATTACACCATTAGGTTTAGAAAATTCTAATGCCAAATTATTCCCCAAAGGCTCTTTGTTGGTTGGCATGTATGACACAGCTGCCTTTAAAATGTCTATTTTGGACAGAGAAGCAGCTTTCAATCAAGCCATTTCTGGGATAAAGCCAAATAATAAAGTTGACATGTATTTCTTGTATCTATACTTTACAGCAAATCGCGAATTATATATGAAGCAACGAGCAGGAGTGAGACAACAAAATTTAAATAAAGGATTTATATGCAATATAAATATTCCTATTCCACCAATAGAAAAACAAAAAGAGATAGTTTCGAAAGTTGAAGAAGAAAGAATCATTATTGAAGAGTGCAAAAAGCTCATAGAACTTCATCAAAATAAAATTAACACAAAAATCCAATCAATCTGGGGTGAAGGTGAAGATTGTGAGTAATTTTACCGAAGAATCAACCGCAGAAGAAATCGTTAATTTGCTAGATGAATTTATACCTTGTCTTGACGAAGACCGCCAATTTATAAGAAAATATCGTAGTGATTTTATTTATCATTATAATAATAATTTTTGTAATTTAGCATTATTTTCTTTTCATTATCTTTATATGTTTATAATAAATACATCAATGGTTAAATATTATGCTTTCGATGAAAAAATTATTCGTAATCAAACCGGAAACAAATATAATGCCGGTTTAGAACTGTTTTTTTATTTTGGTCAACAACCAGAAAAAAGAGCTATCCATAATAATGTTATAACTGATTCAAATAGAGAGTTACACATTGAAAATGTTGGTCAACGAGATAAGATAGCACATTCTTGCGGAACAGTGATTCAAAATAACGTTTTAATTAATTATATTAACAATTGTTTTAACGTATTAGAAGAACTTCAATTAAATGTAATTAACCAGTGCTGTCAAAGCACAAAAATTCAAAATCACTTATTGAGTTACGATAAAGAAATAGTAGATACTTTGTGTTCTGGAAACACCTTAGCAGTAGAAGGTTTGATTAACAATTTTATGAAAGATTTTCATCTTAATTACAAAGACTTAATATTATTGAAACATATTAAGCAGGAACTAAATGCCATTTCATATTTATCTCCTTATATTTCAATTATAGAAGGAGTATGTTATTTAGATTGGGACGATAGTTTAAATTTGCACAAAGCTATATATGATGATTTTTGTTCTAAGTATGAGCAAGCTTTTGACTCTTCGCTAAAAGATATTTTAGATGGAAATAAAATTTTTAATATATTAAAAGAATCATATTCAGATGTCAATGTTGATACTCTTTATAATGTTTTGCACAAACTAATAGAGTTATCTAAATATTGGGTTCCTTTTGGAACACAAAAAGTTAAGGAGTTTTCAAATGTATAATCAACCTTGGAATGCACAATCAGCAATGGAATTAGTCAAAAAGCAAGCAAAAAAAAGAAAAACAAATTCAAACTCAATTAAGTGAATTGCATAAACAAACGGTCAACCTCATTTAAACTCATTTAATTTTATTTAATTTTATTTAATTTTAACGCTTGGGGTAAGTTAGGTATAAAACCTTGTGAGAAATTTAAACAAGTCTTAAAACGACATTTAAGTATGTATAGATTTTGTGTGTTGTTTTGATACAAAATCAGGTTTTTAAGTTTCAATTTTTTATTTCTTGAGTAATTAATGTCATAGCTTGAAAGGAGCAAGATATGACAGAAAAAGATTATCTATTATACGGAACAAAGGTTTTAAATTTAAAAACACAAGAAATCGGATTGTTGATTTGTTTATGGAAAAACAAGTTTGCTGATAAAACAGTAGATTTCGCCACCTGTGTTGATAAAACCGGCAAAAGATACAACATTGAACTTGATAATATAAGAGAGTTTGAAGATGATTTTGAAAAATAAGTTAGTTTTTACTAATAATGTTATCTTTATTTAATATTTCAACATATTTTTCATACAATTCGTTAAATTTATTACGGCTATCCTCATAAGACTCTAGTATGTTATATATAGTCCAATCTTGACCTCTTGACGGTATGTTATTTCTTAAAGAGTTTATAAAGTTGGATTCTATATCAAATAGCTCTTCATTAAACAGCATTTTTGTAGACAAATTGTGCTTATACAATTCAGCAAAAACTTGTTCCATTGAAGATATAATGTATTCTTGATTGTTATTTTGAGCAATTATTTGAGCTTTATAATTTGGTATGTAATTTATATAAGCGTTAAAGCTACCCCAAGAATTAAAGAAAAATTTTATATGATCAATTCTCAATTTAAAAACCTCTACAAGGTGCTGTCTGCGTTGAATGTTTTTTTGTTGGCATATAAAAATAGTTGAAATTATAGCAATTGCTGGGGTTAACAAAGCTGATAAAATATTTATAATAGGTTTGACATTTTCAATAGTTATATTACACATATTTAATTCTCCTTTTTGTTAGTTTTAAAATAACATAAAAACTGTTTTGAACATATTTTTGAATGGTTATTGAATTTGGTTTGAATCAATTTGGCGGGTTATCCATTCCATAATGACAGAAACAAGATATTCTTGTTCGGTTTTGGTTAGTTCTTTGTGTTGAGGAAATTTATGCCATTTTTCGATTGCAACTACGGCAGCAGGTAGCTGTTGCGTGTTGAGCAATGAAAACAGGGTGTCCGCACATTAGAGTTTGTTTGCCGTCATTGATTGGTTCTGCCGGTGCAACTCTATCACGAATAAAATCGCAGGCATGGCGGATTTTTGTAAGGCTGACTGAGTGGAACGAAGGAACGCCGTCCCCACAAAAAGTTCGATGGAGTGGATAAAAATTGTAAAATTTTTAGAAACGGAATGTAGGACTTTGAGTTACAAATAATCCAAGACAAGAAAGAATTTTATCAAGACCTTTATCCTTGATATATTCAAGCTCTTCTGTTCTGAGTTTAAACCTGCTTCTGAATTTTGATTTCGCTAATCTTTCTAAAATATCCATACATTACCACAAATTTTAATTTAGTTCGCAGTATCTTTTATATTCTTGCCATTTGCCATCCTGTTTAATACATTCCTGTTCATTGCGAAAGCAATATCCTTGGTCTTTTGTTTCGCATCTATGTCTAATATAATCCCAACAGCCACCACCATCAAGGCAAGAATCTTTATCTAAAAATTTATTATATCGTGTAAAGTATTGAAAATGAATTGCTTGCCAATCATCGTTAACTTTATAATAAAATTCATTATCAATGAAACCATCTTCCATTCCGTCACCATCTGCCCGCCATTTAAAAAGACTTTTGGGTTGATAAAATTCAATAGGTCCGTGTTTTGGGAATATCCTAAAAATATAGTTGCCATATTTTGTTAATTCATAATCAAAGCCATCAAATTTGTCAGAAACAATATTTTTATATTTTTGAGGTAATTCCTCGGGATATTTATTATACTTAGCTTTGTATCCTTCAACATAATCTAAAATAGGTTTATATCTTTCCAAATCCGGTTTTTCTGCTGTAATTTGAGCTCTTACGTCGGATTCTTTAATTTTTAAGTCTTGAAATATAAGACAACTTAATATAATAAACAGGATTATTAAAATTAATATTCCACCAGCAAATACACCAAGTGAAATTAAAATAAATTTTAATATTTTTTTTAACATATTTGACATATAATATTATCCTTTTTACTAAATAATATCATAAATTATGACTATGTCAGATATGGACACATAATTAAGCAGTTTTTAATTTTACCAATTTATCTAAAACATTAAAACATTGATCCATTCCAACCCCACATATCAACAGGGTGATAGGTAATATAAATTTGTGCGCCGTTTAAACCGTAGTCATTTGTTAGAATATCGCAAATTGTTTTTGTTACAGTCTGACAAGATGGTTTAGCAACTGTTCCCAATGCTTTAACTTCAATATAAGCACCTTTTTCAACTCTTTTACCACCCATATACAAAGATTTTTCATCTTCAATATTTGTCATAATATATGCGTTTGGTTTAGAAAACGCTAAAGAAACGGCATTCGCTAATTTTGCCTGTAATTCGTCTTTTTGGCTGTCGTTTAATTCAATACTTAATTTTGCTTCAATATATGGCATAGTTCCCTCCTTTATTTACCCCTTATTTAAAACACTTATGACAATTTGTTTCATAATTTCCATTTCCGACGGTTCACTTTCTGCAATTAGAAGTGTCAGTGCAAACAATGTACCGTTATCAATTATTGGCAAATTATTTTTATAAAGCATATTGTTTTTATTTAAGAAATACAAAAAGCAACTTGCAGCAATTCGTTTATTCCCGTCAGAAAATGAATGATTTTTTGTTATCAAATATAAAAGCATTGCGGCTTTTTCTTCTAATGTCGGATAACAATCATTCCCACCAAAAGTTTGGTAAATCTGATTAACAGAGCTTGCAAAACTTCCGTCTTTCGGGTTTGCAAAAACATCAGATGCAAAATCTGATTTCATTTTATCAATAACTTTTAAAAATTCGCTTTCAGAAATAGCAACTGCTTCTTTTTGAGTAACTCCTTTTGTATCAAGAGTTTTGTGGTCAAAGTTATCCAACAAATCCAAACCTTTTGCAAAATTATCTAAAATGTTCGCAACATCTTGTGCTTGGTCAACTGTTGAAATTTGGTTTTGAATACTTCTTGTTAAAAGGCTTACAGTTGATTGCAGAGTTTGGATTTTGTTTTGTTGAGCCTTTAACATTTTTTCATTGATAACATAACCTTTAATAAGATATTCTTTTAATGTATTTGTCGCCCAAATACGGAATTGAGTAGCTCTAGAAGAATTTACTCTGTACCCCACAGAAATTACTGCATCAAGATTGTAAAATGCAATTTTTCTTGAAATATCTCTATTACCTTCTTTTTGAACTATTTCCAAAATGGAAACAGTTGAGATTTTATCCAATTCACCTTCATTATAAATATTATTTAAATGTTTATTTATTGCTGGTGTTTTTACTCCAAACAATTCAGCCATTTGTTTTTGTGTAAGCCAAATTGTATCGTTTTCAAGCTTTGTATCAAGTGAAATTGAGCCGTCTTCACTTATATAAATAACTATTTCGCCTTTTTGTAATTCTTTATCCATAGCTCAATTATATACAAAAATCTTAAATAAATCTTGTTATTTCGTTATACACTTCATCATAATTATGATTAAATCTAAAAATTTGCTCCGCCAAATGTAAATGAACAAGATTTTGCATACTGTTGTGATTTACTCTTCTTGTTAATTTTGAATAATCTTTTTTAAACTCCAGCATATCCATTTTGGAAAATGGTTTTTCTGTATGTTTGTGTAATAATTTTTTCTTTGAAATATATGTTTGTCCATTGTAATAATACATAAAATTTAAAACACCCACAAAATTTCTCTCGCAAGGTATTTTCGGATTTTTATTAAACAAAACCTTTAATTCTTCTAATTGTTTATTGTAAATCAGCTCTCTAAAATATGAATAAAATCTGCAAATCGCAGGTTCTTTTATTTTTAATAGCCAACTTGCTTTTACACTTGGAATTTCACAACTAAAACATTTAATTAACAACTCGATTTCTTCTTTTTCTCTGTATTCAAAAAACAACGGCAGAGGAGCTTTTCTTTTAACTTCTTTGTAAAAATAAATCAAATCCTCTCTAACAGTCAGCTTATCTTCGCTAACCAATTCATTTAAAATATTAGAAACTTCTTTTTCATCAAGCATTAAAATCGGTGTGATTTCTGATGCCGTAACTTTATTCAAGCGTTTGCATAATTTTAGAACCTTATTTTTCATCAATAACTCCTTTGATTATTTTTTCTGTTATTTCCGTTAATTTATTTGTTTGTGCTAATTGCTCCGACTTTGCTATTATTTTTACAACTTGCCGGAATTGTAGATTTCTGCTTGCAACATATTTTATGGCTTTATCGCAAAAGTTCACTTCGGATAAAGTTTCAATAATTTCTTTAAAATCGTCCTTGGATAATTTTTCAAACTTTAATTTTGCAAAAATCCTATCGTTAATATGTCCATATTTTTGGAGTTTTTTATCCGCTAATTCCATTCCGACCAATAAAATAGGGATACCCAACTTATCGTGAATATCCCTTAAAGTTTCTATTGTGTGTCGGTTTGAAAACAGATAATCAATCTCATCAACAACAAGTATTTTAGGATTGTATTTTAATTTTTCTTCAATCTGTTCAAATAATCTTTGCGAAGTATAGCAAGGAACTTCGTCTAATTCTTTTACTATTTCGCTTAAAAGCCATTTTGGCGAAATATTGTGATTGCATCTGACGTAAATTGCATCGTTATTTCTAACCCACCACATTATTGTTTGAGATTTACCGAGTTCGAATGCTCCATAAACCAGTGCCATTTTTGAAACATTCGAAGGTGCTTTTTGAAGATTATCCATCAAGGATATAAATCTTTTCACATTTCTTGTTTTAATCAAACTATTTTTCATAAATGATTTTAAATTCCTCCGATCTTATGTATTCACTTAACCATTGCCTATCTTCATTTCCTATACAACCATTTTTCATATGCCATTCGTATCGTTCATAATTATCTTTGAATATTGGTCGTTTTCGGTTTTGAACATAGTTTTCAGGCTCCTTTACTTTTACTTTTTCTTTTTCTTTCTTAATTTCTTGTTTTTCAATTACAGGAATTTCTTCAGTGGCAATTTCTGCCTCAATAAGTTTTGATTTAATTAAATCAATATCTTCAAGCGAAAAATGCTGTTTAACAGCTTTCAATGTTTTATTTTGTAATTGCTTTTGTTTTCTAATCTTTTGCTTGTAATCTTCAATATCCTTAACTTCACCCATCAAATGAACAAGCGGATGTGTTGCTGTTACTCTATCAGCTCTACATAAAAATTCACCTTTAATAGAATAAATTTTGATATATGAAAGGTCGTTTAAATTATATTTAATAATGCATTTTTCTCTGATTCCATAAAGTGCATCATTAAAATAATCTGCTTTTAAGAATCTGATTCCATTCCTGCCGATATGTTTAATTTCGGTCGCCATCATCAAATCATCAAGTTGTGATTCATTAATATCTTGTCTTTGAATACTATCCAACATTTGCTGAATAGTTTTTGTTCTATCATTAGGACAAGGTTGAGAATGCTTAAACTTCAACCATTCTCTAATCAAGATTAATGCTTGTTCAATAGTTGGCACAAAATTTGCTTTTTGCACGTGGATTTGTTTGTGCAATTTTTCATTTCGGTTCATATAAGCAGGTTTATTATCAATGCTTGTACCAATGTAGCTTGGCATAAGTTTTTCAAAACTTTCTTGAAAATTTAAAAAGAATCGCTCAATAACTTTTGCACGAGCATTATATGGCGTTGCATAAACAGGTGTTATTCCTAACTTTTGATAAACCCCGGTAAAACCTAGTTCTTCAAATTTAGAATTGCCATTAAAGAATTTAGATTTAAACGCTCTACCGTTATCTTGGTAAACATATTCAGGAACTTTATCCATATTTAAAATTGCGTTCCTCAAAGCATTTGCAATATTTTGAGTATTTTCTTCAAGCATAATGTCATAACCGACAAGTCCACCCGATTTCCAATCAAGAAACCCAATCAATGTTGCTCTTGAAGGTCTGCCTGTGAACGGATTTATAACTTGAAAATTTAAAGTATGCCCGTCAGCAATCAAAACTTGTCCGACTTCAAGCATACTTACATCTCTTACGATATATGGTTCAACCTTATCTTTTAAGGCTTTCATACCATCACGTGCAAGAGTCCATTTATCTAAATTATTTGCTTTATACCATTTGGCATATCTTCTAAATGTAACTTCTGTTGGAATATTTTCTGCATTCTTTTCTTTTAGAATATATTGTGTTAATGATATTGCTCTGCCGATTGAAAATTTATTCGGAGATAAAAGTATGTTTAAAAATATTTTAATCTCATTTTCACTAAGACTTGTTCTATAACAACCGTTTGCTGTGTAGTTATAATTTCCGACTAATGTTGTCCAACCGGGATTTTTATCTAATAACATTTTCCAACGATACAATGCTCCAATACTTATACTTCCTAAAACATTAAATATTTTTGAGTATAACAAGCCGGTATTATATGTTGTTAAAAATTCGCTATCGGCAACTTTTTTAGAAATTCCTTTTTGTTTTTCTTCCAACCTATAATTATTCCAAATTCTAACCAAATCATACTTTGCAAGAGCCATTTCTCTTTGTTTGAACGAAATAATTTGTTCTTTTTTAGTTTGAAAATCATGCAATTCAACGATATTGTTTGTCGTTGCAAGAGTATCATAATATTCGTGAATATATTTTAGTTGCAAGTCTTCTTCAATACTCGACAACCTTATTTTATATAACTTTCCACCCTTACCTTTTTCAATTTTTGTTTCATATTTTGAATTCTTGCTGTTAAAAGATAATCGGATTGCTC
>CAKVMU010000055.1 GCA_934773085.1 uncultured Candidatus Melainabacteria bacterium | reverse complement strand
AAAAATGTGACACTACAATCTTATAAAACTGTCATGCCGAACCCCTTTCAGCATTTTACTAGCTGACACCTCACCCTTAATCCCTCTCCTGCTAGGAGAGGGACTAAAACCGCCAATATTGTAGTCACAACCTATCAACCCAATACATTTACCCCCGCAATGACGGATGGGATAAAAAAGCAAGCGGTAAATCGAAGATTTACCGCTTGCAATATTTTATGCGCTTAATGCTTGATTGTAATATTCAATAAACTTATTGATAATTGCATTCTTGCTTATGAACATTTGATCAAAACGTTTTTTAGAACCACCGTACCTGCGACAATGTCTTTGCCATTGTATTACATCTTTATCTGAATTATATCCATCTAAATTATCTGCCTTTTTGTGTTGGTCAACATTATAGCTTTCAGTATAATATTCGCCATTTGCATTAAAGTTAACTTTGTAACTCGTATGTTCTTTATGAGCAACACCACTTACTTCGTCTCCTGATGCATTAATATATGCAGTAAAGTATGCAACTACTTTGTTAAAAGCTGTCTCTAATGCCGCAGCATTGTATTTACCTGAGTTCAATAAAGTCTTTTTAAGATTTTGTGCATATGTGGATACTTGAGCTATTCCGTCGGCTTTTGTATCAGCTTTTGTTTTGTCAGTTACGTCTTTACCATCACTATATCTGTTCGTTTCAAGATATCCTGAATTGTCATCAGTATATCCGTAATCTTTAATTTCCTGAAGATCTTTCGTCAATGGTGTTTTTGAAACTGATGTATTATCGTCGCTGCCTGTTGTACTTGATGTTTCTTGAACATTTTTAATAGCTGCAAATAAAGCCTTCATGTTATTATCAATAGTTGAAGAACGTCCTGCGTTTTTAATATTGTCAATATAATCAGCTACACGCTCTGCGTGTTTAGTACCGAATTTTGCCAAAGATTTACAAGTTGCTAAAGCTGATGCTCTTTTGTTTTCAATAGACGGGTCAATTTCTGCTGACTTGTAATACAAGTCTTCCAACTCAGCTTTTGAGTATTCGCTATGAGTTTTTTGGGCTAATTCAACAATAAATTGTTCCAATGCCCATTGTTTAAGTGATTCTGTATCAATAGAACCATCTGAGTTAACAAAATTTCCATTTAAGACTTGAGCAACAGCTGCATCAATAATAGTATAGTTGATAGGCAACTTTCTTACTTCATCCCCAAGAACATTTTGAAGATTTTCGCTAAAATTACCATTTTTAATAGCATCTGCCCAATCAGTATTGTCATCTGCAAACAAATCATAAACTTGACATTGTTTTTCAAAGTTTTTGTACTCAGTAGAAGATGTAAACAATTCTGTTATATCACCTTTGATGTCTTTCACAGTTAGTGATTTTACAAAGTTCTCAATAAGTTTAGTGAAGTCTTCCGGATACTTTTTGTAGTAATCACTATTTTTCACAGAATTCAACAAATCTTTTTTAACTTTCTCTGATTGAATCGCATTCAAGCGGTCATCTTCATTTTGAGAATAACCATAATCGCCCAAAATGTCAGAATTACCTTTGCCGATACCTGCAGTTGCTAAGTATCCGTCAAGAATAGCTTTGATATCTTCTTGAATTTGTTCCGGAGTTTTGTCTGCGCCGACGCCTTCAAGATATTTATTGATAATGTTTTGCAAATCTTCGTCACTTCTGATATCAAAATCCTTATAGTCCTTCAATATACCGGAAGCTAAAGAGTCTTGATATTCTTTTGCACAGCAATTAGCAGTCGCTTTGTTTTCAACAGTCGGACGAATTTGTTCCAAATAAGCTTCAAGACCGTCTTTAGAGCCACCTTGTTTAATATATTCTTCCAAAGAGACTGATAAACCGTCTCTGACATCTTTTTTCCATTGCATTGCTTGTGTTGTCAAAACTTTTGGTGCAGAAATCTTTGACATATAGGTATCAAACGCTACATAGAGTTCTAATTTATTCCCAAGAGCTTCGACTTCGTCATTATTCAAGCCGTTCAAATCTTTATAAGCAGTACCTGCAATCTTCTTTTCAGAAGTGTTTGTATCAATTTTATTCCAAAATCTATCAACCAAGTCATTTACTTCTTTTACGGTATTAGATTCACCATTCCAAGAGGCAAAGTTTTCTTTCATGAATGCTCTGAACTCAGACTTAATAACAGTACCGTCTTTTTTGCCATTTGTACCGCAACCGTCAGCTTGTTCTTTCCAAGCATTTACGTCCCCGAAGCTTGCTAAAAATTGATATGCTTTGCTGATATCGATTTTTGTCATAGTGTTTACTCCTTTTTTTCTTTTCCCTATTAGTAGTATGTATAACGGCATATTTTTCAAAAAACTTTAATATATTTGGTAATATTGTTACAAATGTTTACATAAGGTTTTAAGCACGGCTCTTAATTCTTCTCAAAGACAAAGAATAAACTTGTCCCCTCATCCTAGCCTTCTCCCGAAGGGAGAAGGTAATAACTTTACATTACAAAATTGCTGTCATTGCGGGGGTAAATACATTGGGTTGGCAGGTTGTGACTACAAGTTTGCTGTCATTGCGGGGGTAAATACATTGGGTTGGCAGGTTGTGACTACAAGTTTGCTGTCATTGCGGGGGTAAATGGGGGTAAAAGTATTGGGTTGGCAGGTCGTGACTACAAGTTTACTGTCATTGCGGGGGTAAACTCTCCCCCGTAGGATGATTATCTTGTAGTTTTGACCAATCAGCCAATCACATTTACCCCTATATTTACCCCCCCCCCGCAGGACGATTACCTTGTAGTTTTTACCAACCAACCAATTACATTTACCCCTAGCAAATTTTATTTTTACGGGTTTTGTATTTGGTATGAAAGTAAATTTATTAACCAACAACTATATACAAAATTATTCTAATACCAAACAATCACCTGTGTTTCAGGCGAGTGGGAATCCTATTAATCTCAAATATATTATGGAGAAACGAGATTATTTACTCCCTCAGCGTGTCAAAGAACAAGTAGGTAAGATTATGGAACGGAATCCCAAAAACATGCCTTCGCTTCTTGAGGTACACAATTCTGTATATGCTCCGCTTGCGGAGTGTAAGAGTTTTGATGAGGTGAAAAAATTGTTTCCGGAATTTTCGGGTATTAAAGAACAAGTTGTTTACGAACGAAATTCGGTATATTCGAGAAATTTTCAAAATCGCACTGACGAGAACTTTGCTCTTGATGTGTTGAAAAAGTTTTGGGTTGAGTTAAAGACAAAAGATGAGATTGCACAAGATTTTGGTATGCCGAACAGAAGCTCGTTGGAATGGATTCTTAAGAAAATAAATTTTGTATCATATCCTCTTAATTACAAAACATTACTTAAGTCATCGGATTCAACCGGTAATGCTAAAATTGCAGCAAAGACAACAGCTTGGAATTCTATGCATCCGGATTTGATGCGTGCGCACAATAAACGTGCTGCACAAGGATGTAAAACCCCAGAATACAGACAGACTCAGTCTGCAAGAATTATTGCTCTTGATTCACAAAATCCGCAACGACGTGAAAAAATATCTAAATATACAAAACGTGTTTGGGAATTGTGTCCGGAAGTTAAACACGCTATGTCAGAATTCTCAAAAGAAGCTCCTTCGTTTATTATTGCTTGTGTGAGTAAAAAACTAAGAGGTGAAAACCTTAATGCATTGGAATCACGTATGTGCAAAGCATTTTTCAGCCGTTTTTGGAGATTGAATCCAGAAATGAGAGAAACTTACGCACGAGCACGTGCAATTGCATCAATGGAATTGCACGCAAACAAATTATCTTGATAAACCTTGCTTAATATTATATAATTTTTTTAGGTTTATGAAAGAAAGAGGCTTTATATGAAAAAGGGTTTTACTTTGGCAGAAGTACTTATCACAATGGCTCTGATTGGGGTTATTGCTGCAATGGTGCTCCCTGCATTGTCAACTAATACGCAAAAGGCATCTGTTGGTCCTTCGCTTGCGAAAATGATGAATACGTTAGAAAATGCTAACAGGCTGATTTTGGTGGAAAATTCTGCACGTTCATTACAAACGGTTTGTAAGAATGCGGAAGGCGAGGATGATTATTTTGCGTGCTTGAAGACTTATGTTCCGGGGAATATCGTTGACCTTGCGGACACCAGTTATTATGGGTATGATATGACAACTGCCGAGTTTACACCGACAAGAGCGTATCTGACAAATGACGGAATGGCACTCTTTGTTGACGAAAATCCAGCTGCTGAAGCTATAGAAAACGTTCCTGCTCCGTATTTCGGAAGATATTATAAAGTTTATGTTGATACAAATGGTATAAAAAAGAAAACAAATTCCGTCGGACACGACACATTTTTGTTCTATGTTGATTTGAATGGCTCTGTAATACCTTATGGCGGTAATTCATACAAAGCATATACATCCGGAGAGTCAGTGCTTTGGGAAACTGAATGCTTGAAATCCGGTCCTACGGCAGGTGCTTCTTGTACCGGTTCAATCGCTGATAATGGTTGGAAAGTTGTTTACTAATAAAAAAGACCTCTTTTAGAGGTCTTTTTTTTGTCTTAATTTATCTGCCTTGCGGAGCTCCGATTCTGTGTACACGTATGAAGTTTGTTCTTCCTGTAATCAGTTGCGGAATAGAACCAATGATAATGATTCTGTCATCTTTTTTGAATGTAGTGTTTGCAAAAATGAATTTATCAATTTTCTCAAGCATTTCTCCGTCAAGGACAGTATCCCAATTATGGTGGAATGCGTTTATACCCCAGTACAAGTTAAGTCTGTTACAAGTTCTTTCCATATCGGAAATCGCTATCACAGGTACGGAAGAACGAAGTTTTGCAAGTAGTTTCGGTGTGTAGCCTGTATGGCTGAATGCAAGAATGGCTTTAGCGTGTAAATCCTGAGCCATTTTTATTGCAGCATTTGCAATTGCTTGTGGTGAAAGTTCGTAGCAATCGTTAATATCCAAGGACAGATTAGATAAACAGAATTGGCATTTTTCTGTATTATTAGCAATTTCTCTCATCATAGCGACGGCTTCGACAGGATATTTGCCCATTGCTGTTTCGCCGGAGAGCATTACTGCATCAGTTCCGTCCATAATCGCATTTGCGATATCACTTGCTTCTGCTCTTGTCGGAATAGGTTCTTCAATCATAGATTCAAGCATTTGGGTCGCAACGATACAAACTTTTCTTTGTTGGATTGTTTTATCGATAATAATTTTTTGTACAATCGGAACTTCAGCCGGAGACATTTCTATTCCCAAATCTCCTCTGGCAACCATTATTCCGTCTGCGCATTTGACGATTTTATCCAAATTTTCTATTGCTTGGGGTTTTTCAATTTTTGCAATTACCGGAATGTTTCCGCCGAATTCTGAGATATATCTTTTTGCGAGAAGGATATCTTTGTCTTCACGTACAAATGACTGTGCAATGTAATCCACGTCTTGTTCAACAGCAAACTTGATAAACTCAATATCTCTTTCCGTTACAGCATCAAGACTGGCGGTAGAACCGGGAAGGTTAATCCCCTTTCTCGGTTTTATGCATTGACCATATAAAACTTTTGCGCTTATAACACCATTATTAATTCCCAAAACTTCCAAACCGACTTTTCCGTCATCCAAAAGAATTTTGTCACCGATTTTTACGTCGTCAGCAATTCCGGTGTAGTCTACCGGAATTATGTCAGAATCTTTTTCAAATTCACCGGCTTTAAGTTTTATAGTCTGGTTTTCTTTTATCTCAATAGGTTCGGGAATTGAGCCCACACGAATCTTTGGACCTTGCAAATCCACAAGAATCGGTACGAAAACATCTAAATCTTTGGCTGCTTGGCGAATGTGTTTAATGTTTTCCAAGTGTCCTTCTTCAGTTCCGTGTGAAGTGTTAAGTCTAAACATAGAAGCTCCGGCTTCAATTAGTTTTTTTATCATGTCATAAGTAGACGTAGCGGGTCCTAATGTAGCTACAATCTTTGTTTTGTCCTGTTTAATCATATAACTCCCTCCCCTTTATATTTTATTCTATCTCAAAAAAAGTTGAGAGATAAAGTTAAAAAACTTAATATTAAGTCAATTTTTTGTGACGAATTTTCTTAAATAAAATATGGGGAATATTTTATAAAGGGGATTATTTATGACTGATATTAAGACTGAAAATAAGTACATAACTTATATGATGGAAAAATTGCCTGAAACTCAGAAGGGTGAAGCAAGAGTTTTGAAAAAAGGTGATTCTCTCTGGAATATTGCAAAAGAAGCTGTAGGCGGACAAAAAGCCTCTAATGCTGAAATTAGTGAGTATATGCTTTTGATAGCAAAAACAAACGGTTTAGATACTTATGAAAAAATGAATAAAATTAAAGTTGCAGATACAATTTATATGCCAAAGGTTGATAAATCACAAAAACCTGCAGAAAAGAAACCTGTTGCACGAACAAGAGCCGAAGAAAGTGCATTGGCAGTTATTTCAAAGCTGTATGAGACTGAAGGACTTAAGGTTCAGAAGGCTAATTTGATGTATAAGAGCAATATGTATCATGTCTTTGCTAAGAATGATTCCAATCCGGAATACGGGAACCGATTGCGTCCGGTAATGTCATTTTCGTATGACAATAAAAATCAGTTCTCAAAAATGAGTTTTGAAGATTCAAAAGAAAATATTAATACTTACGGATATGACTATGATTTGGATGCTAACGGCAAAATTTCCACAAGAAAAGGCTATGGCGATAAACAAGTCGGCACTTTGGGCAAAGAAAGTATGGATAAATTGAAAACTAAGCTTGAAGAACTTATTCCGACTGCAATAAAAGTTATTTAATACTTTCTTGAAACGCAGTGCTATATTCCTGTATAATACGAATATGTATTATACAAAAGGATGAATTATGGAAGAGCACGGACATTGTGAAGCTGATGAAAAACATCAGATATGCTTAGCAGCTTTTGTTTTTGCGTTAGGAATCTTTCTGCCACTGCTGAAAGAAGTCAAAATTGCGTTATTCTTATTAGCTTATTTGCTGGCAGGCAGGAATGTTCTTTTTACTGCGTTGAAAAATTTGTTTAAGTTAAATATTTTTGATGAAAATTTCTTGATGAGTATTGCTACACTGGGCGCATTTGCAATTGGTGAGTATCCGGAAGCTGTCATGGTTATGCTTTTATACAGAATTGGAGAATATTTTCAGGATAGAGCTGTCGATAAATCAAGAGATTCAATATCCGAACTTATGGATATAAGACCGGATTATGCAAATATTGAAGTAAATGGAAATATCTCAAGAGTAAATCCGCAAGATGTAAAAATCGGTGATATAATTGTCGTGAAAACTGGTGAAAAAATCCCGTTAGACGGTGTTGTTATTGAAGGTCAGGCATTTGTTGACACATCTGCATTGACCGGAGAATCTTTGCCAAGAAAAATCCAAACAGATAATGAGGCAACCAGTGGTTGTATAAATACTAATGGGCTTATTAAAATCCGTGTAACAAAAACTTTTGGTGAATCTACTGTTGCAAAAATTTTACAACTTGTCGAAAATGCAGGTTCAAAAAAGGCAAAAACGGAAAATTTCATAACAAAATTTGCTCGTGTCTATACTCCTATTGTAGTTCTAGGAGCGATAATTCTTGCGTTTGTTCCTCCTTTTGTTCTCGGTGCTGATTTTAAAGTTTGCTTATCAAGAGCATTAACATTTTTGGTAATATCATGCCCTTGTGCATTGGTAATATCAGTCCCGTTGAGCTTTTTTGCGGGTATCGGCGGAGCTTCAAAGGAAGGAATTTTGATAAAAGGCAGTTGTTTTGTTGAAGCTTTGTCAAAGCCTTATGCAATTCTTTTTGACAAAACTGGAACGCTTACAAAAGGCGAATTTAAGGTTACAAAAATTGTTCCACAAGGAGACTCGGCAGAATCTGAGTTGTTGGAATATGCTGCATATGCTGAAAACTTTTCGAATCATCCAATTGCTATCTCCTTAAAACAAGCTTATAATAAAAAAATTGATGCAAACAGAATTTCAGATGTGTCAGAAATCGCCGGAAACGGGGTTAAAATCAAACTTGACGGCTGTTCTATATTGGCGGGAAACCGAAAACTTATGACTTCCAATGGAGTGCAATGCGATGAAGCAACTGATTTTGGTACAATTGTTTATGTTGCAAAAGGAAGTGTGTATTTAGGGTACATAGTTATATCTGATGAAATTAAAGACGATGCAAAGAATGCTATTGCAGAATTGAAAAAATATTCAACAAATTTGATAATGTTAACAGGGGACTCTTGCGCTGCGGCGGAATATACTGCAAAAGAATTGAACATGACTTCTTTTTATCCTCAGTTATTGCCTCAGCAGAAGGTTGAGAAGGTTGAAGAAGTAATAAAAAATAAACAAGAAGCAAAAAGTGTGATTTTTGTGGGTGACGGTATTAATGATGCTCCCGTGCTAACAAGAGCTGATATCGGAATCGCAATGGGTGCATTGGGCTCCGATGCTGCAATAGAAGCTGCTGATGTTGTTATTATGGATGACAAACCGTCTAAAATTGCATTGGGTATTAAAATTGCATCCAAAACAATGACAATTGTTAAACAGAATATTTGCTTTGCAATCGGGGTTAAAATCGCATTTCTGGCGCTCGGAGCGTTCGGTATGATGACAATGTGGGGAGCCGTTTTTGCAGATGTCGGGGTTACATTGTTAGCAGTCTTAAATTCTATGCGTGGAATAAACGGAAAGGTTTAAAAAAAAGAGGGTGTTTTTTAACACCCTCTTTTTTTTAATATATCGGGATGACAAGATTCGAACTTGCGACCCCCGCGACCCGAACACGGTGCGCTACCAAACTGCGCTACATCCCGATAAAATATTAAGTTTTCAATCATTCGAGCGCAGCTTGGTAGAAAAGTTTAGCATACGGCTCGCATAAAGCCTAGCTTTCTGACTCGCCTACCTCCATTCGAAACGATACTCAATCGTTTCTCACGGAGTCCTTGCTACATCCCGATAAAATATTAAGTTTTCAATCACTCGAGCGCAGCTTGGTAGAAAAGTCTAGCATACGGCTCGCATAAAGCCTAGCTTTCTGACTCGCCTACCTCCATTCGAAACGATACTCAATCGTTTCTCACG
>CAKVMU010000054.1 GCA_934773085.1 uncultured Candidatus Melainabacteria bacterium | reverse complement strand
CTACAAGCTTGGCGGTTTTTAAGTTGAACAGTTGAAAGGTTGAAAAGTTCGTTATCCCCTCTCCTTGGAGAGGGTGGCACGAAGTGGCGGGAGAGGGTTTTAGCTGTAGGATGCGGTAAATCTTTGATTTACCGCATCATTCTTGTTGACAAAAATACTAGCAAGATTTATTATTTATTCACGATGAGAAAATTTATTGAAAAAATTAACAATTGGATTCAATGGACGAAACAGTGGTATTTTTTCCATGTGTTATTTATAGGTACATTGTTGTTATTTTCAATTTTTTTCTTCAAAATAATGTTATGCATTGAACTTATTGATATCAAAAACATCTCAATAATCAGCATTTTGAGTTTTATAAAAAATTTTTTATTAAATTGTTCAATTCAAGATATTCCCGACATTATCTATTTTGGGTTAACAAATGCATTTATAGCTAATATATTTGTTTACATAATGTTGATTCCATCAGTTTTGATAGAATTTTTGTATCGATTAAAAGTTAGAAAGACACGTCAAAATTTTAACGTGTCTTCTGAATTTTTCTTAAATAATAAAGTCTACAATGCTATTTATGCCTTTGCAGCCATTTTTGTTACAATGAGTTTTTGTTTAGCTTTTTTGTGTAGTCTTATTTAAATAAATGTCGTTTTTTCTTTTTTAAATTGTAGGATGCGGTAAATCAAAGATTTACCACATCATTCTTGTTGACAAAAATACTAACAAGATTTATTATTTATTCACGATGAGAAAATTTATTGAAAAAATTAACAATTGGATTCAATGGACAAAGCAGTGGCACTTTTTCCACATATTCTTTGTCGGAAGTTTTTTAGTGTATAATTGGATACCTTTTCTGATAATGTACATTTACTTTTTAGGATATGTTTATGAGCTTATTACAAACGATATAACCGAAGAACCTTTTGAATGGGTTTATTACATACATGACACATTGAATTGGTACCTTTATACTCATCTTTATGCTGTTCTTTTTGCATTATTTGTAACAGGATTAATATTCATAAAAAAATGGAAGAACAAACAACAAATAAAAGTGCAGTCTTCCTTTTTATTAAAGAATAAATTTTATGAAGTTATTTATGTAAACAGCGTTTTCGCTTTTCTTTTTTGTTTTGGATTGTATATTTGTTACCTAATCAATAATGCTTTTTACGATACTTTTTCTTAATTTCTTCTATCTCTTCAGGGGTGTAATATATAGGCATTGATAAACCATATGGTTCTAACTGTCCTTTTTCTTGTTGTGAGAAAGCTTTATTATTAATATTAGTTATTACATTTTTTCCTATATTTTTTACTAGTTTAATAGGATTAAATGTTTTTAAATCTTCTTTCTGCATATCTTTAAAATCATACACATCGTTCTGACTAACCACCATTGATTTATTCTTATTAACTTTACTGGTTGTCAAATCTGCGTTGTTAATAGTTAGATATAATGCCCTCTTATCTGGAAAAGCAATGCTTTTAGGATATGTAATATGTTTATCCTTATTCTCAATTGTTTTGTTTTCAAACTTGTCATAATTATCTGCTACCCACTGTTTAGTCGTTTTAGAATTTTTGGCATGTTTGTATAAATCTGAATCCACTTTTGGAACTACTACTTTTGTGTTTTGAATTTCCTCAAAATCATTAGGATTATTGATATCCAATCCCTTAGATTTTGCCATTTTTTCACGCAAATTTTTTGCTATTTCAGGGTCTTTTATATCTTTGAGTTTGTAAAAAGTATTTTGTTCCTTGGCTCTTTTGGTCATATCTTCTCCATCTGCCATTTTGGTAGAAATTCCGTAATATTCTGCTTCTGTGTTTGGAAAAGGAAATTTACTTGCAGCTTTTTGCAAAGCTTCAATAGGACCAAGACCTTTGTACTTGTCTCCAAATTTTTTAAAATTATCTAATAGATTATCTTTTGCTTTAACAATTGGATTTTCAGAATGCAATATTTTACCTTTTAGGGTATACGGGGTTTCTAATTCTTCATTGATTTGTGGAGTGATATTTTCTTTTTGAATCGGTGTTTGTGGGGTAATACTTTCTATTATCTGTTTTGTATTTGTTGGTAAAGTATTGTCTTTTTTAAAATTAGACATAGTTTGGAAATCGTTTGCAATTTTTTGTACCAATAATGTTTCCATCAGGTTTCCACCTACGTTTTCTGCACCCAAAAAACTTGCTAATGCAGCTTTTCTGGCCATTTGTTCAATTAACTTCAGTTCCTCTTCTGTCATTTAATCTCCTTTCTTATTTTTACAGCACCGTTTATAGCCCGAAAACTCTTCGGACATCGGGGTTGTTCTGTTGTATGTTCTTATTATACGCATTTTTATTTTTTCAGAAGGGATTGTTACAACATTTTTACATCTAAACCCAAGTTTTAATAGAATCAATATATTTGAACTGATTGAGAGTGATTAATCTCAATAGTAGAAAGTATTTGAGGCTAATTTTTTTTGATTGGAACTCTTATATTTTTGTAAGATGTGGTAAATAAAAAATTTACCGCATTATAAATTTGTTTTTAAACATGTTTATAAGTATGTAGAAAACTCGATAAGTTATTGACATTTTTTGACAGTTATAAACATTTTTCTACATTTTATTTTTGGGCATGTTCATAAATGTTCAAAACTTTAAAGTTTTCTACAGTTTTCTACATTTTTTTGAACATGTTGAAAGCTTTGTTTTATAATAGTTTCAGATAGTTTTCTACAAATAATTAGAGCTTATGAAGAAGATGATTATTATATAAATATATATTATAATTATTATAATAATTAATATAAGAATTGGAGAGAAAAATGTTTATAGAATTGAGAGAAAAATTTTCAGAAAAATTATACAAAGCTTATTTAAAAATGTGCAACGCTGATTGGGATTTTTACACTAATTCAACCGATAACAATTTAAAAAAAATGACAAAAGCTCAGGATGAATATTCTAAACTTTTTCAGGATAAAAAATTGTATAATGAATTCAAAAAAATAGATTCTTCTAAATTGAATAAACATGAACAAAAACAATTAAAAAATATTTTAAAAGATTTTGAGGAAGAATTAAATTCCGGTAAAGAACTAAAAGCTCTAAGAGATAAAGAAAATGAAATAGCTCAAAAATTTAATTCTTACGTTCCGAGAATTTTCGGTAAAGATATTTCCAGAACTGAAATAAGAACTATTCTTAAAAATGAACAAAATATTGATATAAGAAAAGAAGCTTATTACGCAAATTTAAAAGGTGCTGATTTAATTGCCGATGATTTAAAAGATTTTATCAAAATGCGGAACGCTTACGCTCAAAAGAAGGGGTATAAAACTTATTTTGAATACAAACTTAAAGAGGATTTTGAAGTCGACTTAAAAGAGCTGCAAACACTCTTAGAAAATGTTTATAAAGATTCCAAAGATGTGATAAAAAAAGTTATACTAAAACAACATAAAAAGTTACAAAATGCGTTTAAAACAGAAAAGTTAAAACCGTATCATTACGGATTTTTGACAAAAATGAATCCGGAAAAAAGAGTCAATAATTGTATAACTGACAAAGAACAAGTTGTTGAAATATCTAAAACAATATATTCCAACATGGGTTGGGATGTAGAAAAATTACTTGAGGATAAAAAACTTACTTTTGATTTATTCCCACGTAAAGGAAAAAATACCCACGGTTTCTGTTTCGATATAGATGCAGGATTGGATGCCAGAATTCTTGCAAATTTAACGAATAATGAAACGAGTATAGATACGCTGAATCACGAAATGGGACACTGTGTTTATACATTAGGAATCTCACGTGATTTAACTTTTTTGGACAGAAGTACTTATCCTGCAATGACAGAAGCTATTGCTATGATGATGGGTGATTTGGACAAAAGAGAAGATATTTTGAAAAATATTGTTCCGGAAAAAGATTTGGAAAGATTTAAAAATTATTTTAAAGAACAAGAAGTTTGTTTTATTTCACACAGTCAATTGTTGATAAATTTTGAAAAACAGATGTATGAAAATCCGGAACAGGATTTGAAAAAATTGTGGCATAAATTAAAAGTGAAATATCAATTGAGAGATAAAAGAGAAGAACTTGATAATGGCTGGGCTTTGATTCCACATTATCTTTCACATCCTGCTTATTATCAAAATTATTTCCGTGCAACACTGATAAAAGCTCAAATTTATAACTACTTGAAATCAAAACTCGGGAATATAACTGAGAATAATAAAACCGCAGAATTTTTGAATAAAAATTTGTTTAGTTTGGGAACTTCTTTAGAAGAAAATGAGTTAATCAAAAAATTGACAGGTAAAAAACTTTCAACAGAGGATTTCGTTAGTTCTGTTAAGTGATTACATTTTAAGTCAGAAATTAAGAAAAATTATGTAAGAATTTATCCTGTTAAGAATTCGTAACAATGTGTGGAAATTAATTCTTTTATTAATTAGAATGTTTAATGTATTCGATTCAGAAAGAGGGGATTTTTTTAATGAACACAAATCCGGATAAAGTACTTTTACCTAACGACGTTAGAAAACTTTTAAATATAGATAATAGAGAGATTGTTGAACTTTGTAAAAAAACTTCTGTTAACCCTAAAAAGGATAGCAGCGGAAGAATTTATTTTTCAGTTGATGAAGTTAAAAAACTTAAGAATGCAAAATCTTCTGTAGTTGCTGATATGACAGAAAAAAAATCTGCTCTTAGTGTTGTTTCAAAACCTAATTCTCAGGTTGTAGTAAACAATCTTCTTGAAACATTGAGCAAAATGGAAAATAATATCACAACATCTATGACTAAACTTATTGATGAAAAACTTGAAGGCATGGATGATGTTGTACTTGAGCTTGTTAGATGCAAAACCGAAAACGAAAATCTTAAAAACAAGGTTAATGAGCTCAATAAAGAAAACTTTAAACTAAAAAATATGTTAAATAGTTTTAAACCGCTAATGTGTGGATTCTTTATTAAAAAAGAAGAAGAAAATAATATTTTATTATAGTTTAATGTCACCCTGAATTTATTTCAGGGTCTTTGTTACAAACAAGTTCTGATATTATCGGAATGACAAAATTTGAGGTTATAGAATATGGGGAAAGAGGAAACTGCAGTAAATACTGCTGATGAGAGAAGTAAGGCTCTAAAATTAGCAATCGAAAAAATAGAAAAAGATTTTGGTAAGGGCGCAATTATGAAGCTTGGTGACAAACCGGCTGTTAGCGTTGAAACAATTCCTACCGGAGCTTTGGCATTAGACGTTGCACTTGGAGTTGGTGGTATTCCGAGAGGACGTATCATTGAGGTTTATGGTCCGGAATCATCAGGTAAAACAACTTTGGCACAACATATAGTTGCAGAATGTCAGAAAAAAGGTGGCATTGCGGCGTTCGTTGATGCAGAACATGCTCTTGACCCTGAATATGCAAGAAATCTTGGTGTAAATGTTGATGAATTATTGATTTCTCAACCGGATACAGGTGAACAAGCTCTTGATATTACGGAAGAATTGGTTCGTTCCGGTGCGGTTGATATTATTGTTGTTGACTCTGTAGCAGCACTTGTTCCGAAAGCTGAAATCGAAGGTTCTATGGAAGATCAACAGATGGGTCTTCAAGCAAGATTGATGTCTAAAGCTTTGAGAAAATTAACCGGTATTATTGGTAAAACAAATACAACCGTTATTTTCATCAACCAATTAAGACAAAAAATCGGTGTAATGTACGGAAATCCGGAAACAACAACCGGTGGTAATGCTCTTAAATACTATGCTTCAGTTCGTATGGAAATCAAACGTGTTGAAGGTTTGAAAGGGGATGGCGAAGACGTTGGTAACCACGTAAGAGTTCGTATTTTGAAAAACAAAGTAGCTCCGCCATTCAGAACTGCGGAATTTGATATTATCTTCGGAAAAGGCATTTGTAAGATAGGTAATATTCTTGACGTAGCTGTTGATTTGGATATTGTTAAAAAAGCAGGCTCTTGGTTTAGCTTCAATGATGAAAAACTTGGTCAAGGTCGTGATAAAGCAAAAGAATATTTGGGTTCTAATCCGGATATTCTGAATCAAGTTGAAACTTTGGTAAGAGAAAAACTTGCTCAAGGCTAACAGATTTTTGGGAGAAGATAGGGGATTACCCTGTAAACCTTTATTCACAAGTATTTAACAAAGTGCTTGACATGGCATGGAAACTTGTGGTATAAAGTTAGTGGGGTAAATGTATATTTTTGAGTCTTGCACATTCTGCAAGACTTTCCTTTTTATGTAGGTATTTTTTTATTGTGCGTAGATACTCTTATAATTCTACGCAAAATTTGCGTAAATAGGTCTTGAATTTGCGTAGATAATGTTGTATAATGTACGCAGAAAGTGCGTTTATTTTATGAATAAATATATTTGGCAAAACCCCGAATACCCTAATTTTACTTATGATAAGGACGTAATTTTACCGTTATTATCTAAAGCCAGATTGCAACAAGGTTTGTTGTTAGGCAAAATGCAGTGTGTAGGTTTGGATGATACGAAAAAAGCTGTTTTTGGTGTTTTGACCGAAGATATTATAAAATCCAGTGAAATTGAGGGGCAAATATTAAATTTGGAACAGGTTCGCTCATCTGTTTCTAAAAGATTAGGATTGGATATTGGCGGCGATGTATATGTAGAACGTGATGTTCAGGGTGTTGTAGATATGATGCTTGATGCAACACAGAATTTTAATAAACCTGTTTCTGAAGAAAGATTATGTTCTTGGCAAGCGTCTATGTTTCCGACCGGTAAAAGTGGTTTGAGTAAGATAATTGTCGGTAAATATAGAGATGATAAAAATGGGGCAATGCAAGTTGTATCAGGAGCAATTGGACATGAAAAAGTACATTACGAAGCTCCTCCTGCAAAAAATCTGAAAAAAGAGATGAATAAATTAATAAAATTTATTAATGAAGAAAAAAATACTGATTTAGTTATAAAAGCAGGAATTGTTCATTTATGGTTTGTTATTATTCATCCTTTTGAAGATGGAAACGGCAGAATAGCACGTGCTTTGACAGATATGTTGCTTGCACGGAGCGAAGGTACATCTAATCGATATTATTCTATGTCTTCTCAAATAAAGAAGGTTAGGAACTCTTATTATGATATTTTAAAAATTACTCAAAAAAATTCTATCGATATTACTGATTGGCTAAAATGGTTTTTGGAAAATATGATTTTAGCGATGAATAATTCTGACAAATTGTTAGATGAAGTTATGTTCAGAACTGAATTTTGGAATAATTACAAATCAGTGACTTTTAATGAAAGACAAATAAAAGTATTGAAAAAATTGTTAGATAATTTTGACGGAAAATTAACAACACAAAAATGGGTAAAAATTTGTGGTTGTTCGCACGATAGTGCTAATAGAGATATTATTGATTTAATAAACAAAAACATTTTAGAAAAACATGGTGAAGCCCGAGCTACGCATTATGTTTTGGTTAAATTTCAAAAAAGCCTCTCCTAATAAGGAAAGGCTCTCAAATTTTTTATTGTGCGAATTCTCCGGAATAGAATCCCATCAAATTTGCCAATCTATGCTGTTTTTCCGCAGCATTTTCAATGTTTTGTTTAATTTCATCAAGTTCTTTTAATAATGTGTTTAAATCTTTACGTCGTTTGCTCTCTAGGCGTTCCTCCCTTGTTGTCTGTTCAGCCGTTTTCTCTAAATCAACTTCAAGCCAATTTGGCGAAAAGCAGTTATTCTTAAAATCTTTTTTATTTGTCATACAAAACACCTCAAGTTATTGCGCTTTTGCCGGTTTAAATTTGCTAACAAATTTATCCACTAACCATTCAAAGCCTTTAGCAGCTTTTTTGCATTCCAAATAATCTTTTTTTAATTCCTGAAACTCCTTAGAATTAAAATTAAACGCTGTCATTTCTGAATATTCAATCAGCATTTCGTGTTCATCGTGACCCATAACATACCTCTTATCAACAACTATTGTACTTTTTCGTTTCTTTACTTTTTCTAACAAATTAGATAACGGCAACTTTTTGAAAAACTTTAGGATTTTGAATGACATTGTTACATATCGTTACATAAGAGAATGCAAAATATCTGAAAAATGGTGTTGTTTCCGGCTTTTCAGACATAAATTTTTATTCAATACTTTCAAGATTCTTTAAAATACTGGTATAATATTTCTTATGAAAAAGATTTTTGAATCCTTATTGGATTTGATATATCGCAAGAAGTGTTATTTTTGCGGTAGATCAAAGTATTCGGAAAAAATGTGTCCGACTTGTTATGAAAAACTTGAATTTGCTGACAGAAGAGTTAATCGTATTGCCGGCGGGGTGAATATTTATTGTGCCGGTGTTTATACAAAAGAGCTCCAGAAACTTATTAGGGGATTAAAGTATCACAGACAAAAGGAACTTGCTTATTATCAAGCAAAGTTTATGTATGATTATTTTTGTACGATTGATGAATTAAAAGGTAGGGATTTTGAGCTTATTCCTGTACCTTTGCATCCGAACAGAACCAAGAAACGTAAATACAATCATATGGAGTTAGTGTGTGAAGAGTTTTCTAAGTTGAGCGGATTTGAGTGTAATTTTGAACTTATCAAAAGAGTTAAAGACACAAAACCTCAATATAAATTAACACGAATTCAGCGAATGAAGAATCTTGAGGGTGCTTTTGCGGTTGATAAGGAAAAATCACATAATAAACCACTTTTGTTAATGGATGATATTTGTACAACCGGTTCGACTTTTGAAGAAATGATAAAAGCTTTGAATAGCGTGGGATTAGTTAATATTGTCGGATTTGCAACTTCTACCCCGATGTAAGCAGATGCGGTAAATCTTTACTGCATCCTACAACTAGGTTGGGCGTGTTTAGTTGAAAAGTTGAACAGTTGAAGAGTTTGTATTTCCCTCTCCTAGCAGGAGAGGGATTGAGGGTGAGGTGTCGATTTGCATGTGAAAATAACAGACTGTCCCCTCATCCTAGCCTTCTCCCGAAGGGAGAAGGTAATATACTATAAGATTGCCGTCATTGCGAGCGGGAGCGAAGCAATCCAGTCGCCAAGCTTGTAGTCTTGACTAACCAGCCAAACACATTTACCACTCCCGAAGGGAGAAGGAATAACGAACTCTTCTAGCT